>JAFEGV010000100.1 GCA_018239665.1 Verrucomicrobiota bacterium
AGGGTATTGTTCGATCCGCCGCTCTTATATTTGAACACTTCCAAAAAGTTGACAGGGTCTTCAAAATCCGCAATCCACGATCCGGAAGCAAGATGGAAGTCTTGCTTAGAGATCCGATCGAAATAGACCTTGCCCTCAAGAGACTCCAATTTGATCCGGATGCCAAACGCATCATACCACTGCTGCTGGATAGCTTGGGCGATCAAATGATTTCTTTCTCCTGCGCGGTACATCAACGACACTTCGGGAAAAGCTTCTTTTGTCAGTCCCTTTTCAGAAAGGGCCTCTTCAAAAAGCTGCCGGGCCATTGCAACATTCGCATCATTAAAATAAGGGGCCTTTTGCAAACCGAAGAAAGTCGGGACCAATCCGGTAGCGGGGAGTTGGTTGCCTTGGGTCACATGATCGACGATCGCCTTCCGATTGATGGCATAAGCGAACGCCGAGCGTATTTTGGGATGATCGAAAGGTGCTTTTTCTGTGTTTGAGCGTAAAAAGTAGGTCCCCAGCATTTCCTTGGTCTTTAAAGTCGAGCTGTTGCGAAGCCCTTTGATCGCTTCCAATGGCAGCGTTGAAAGAGGCGATCCGGCCCAATCGAGCTCGTTCTTTTCAAACATCATTAACTCTGTCTCTTCCTGGACCATGACCAGATGAATCGCGGAAAGCTTAACCTGATCTGCATCCCAATAGGAATGGTTTTTAGCCACTTCCAAACGATCTTGATGCTTCCATTCGTTTAACGAAAAAGGGCCGTTGCACACAAAGTTTGCGGCATTCAGAGACCATTGAGGATCTTTCCGATCGATTTTTTCATTCACCGGAAAAAAAGGGGGCGAGGCCAAGAGGCTCAAAAAATAAGGGGTCGGACTTTCCAGCTCCACTTGGAGGGTATTGGCATCTAAGGCGCGAATGCCCACTTCTTCCAACGCAACTTTGCCTTCCTTGGCCAATTTCGCATTTTTGATCGGGTACATCTGAAACGCCGTGTCGGAAGGATAGTCGGGGCCAAGGCACATTTTCCATGCATATTCAAAATCACCTGCCGTTATAGGATCTCCATTAGACCACACCGCATCGCGCAAGGTAAACGTGTAGGTCTTTAAATCAGGAGAGACGTCCACTTTCTCAGCGAGGGCCAAGTCGACTTTCTCATTGCAATCAAGACGCGTCAACCCTTCAAATAACATCTTCATCAGCGTGATCGAATTCAAATCCCTAGCTTTTCGAGGATCTAATGTTTGCGGTTCGTCCTTAATGTTCATCCGAATCGAACTTTCCGATTTCTTAGTTGAAAGGGCCTTGCTGTTAGAAGAAGGAGATTGGCAGGAAGGGCACCATAAAGCGATGGAAAGCAAAGCAACACAAAATTTTAATAAATGGTTAAGCATACGTCATTCTTAAGGGTTGGATTTTCAGTTGATCCTATAGTGCTTTTATGCCCCAAAAATTGCAATTCTTACTTAGGCATTTTGGGTGAAGAAATTTCCTTCCTGATTGCATGATCCTTTTCATCGTTTTTTTAAAAAGCAAACTTTTTAGTCACCAGGGGTGCTAAGCCGTGCGATTTGTCGCATTTTAACTGAGAGAGTCCCTAAAAACCTGATATCGATTCCCTTTACAACATCTCTTTGTCTGTCGCAAATTTGAAATCTATGCCCTGTTTTTTTCGTCCGCCAAAGCGCGGCGTCAGAAACAATCTGTCCGCCAGCTTGCGAAGACCAACGCAAATGCAGAGAGAAAAAGACGGGCACAGAAATTCCAAGTTTATGACGGGTGTGGTATAAGAGCTCTGGTTATCGTTCCTTCGTCTTATTTATCCATTTCTTCTTTTTTTGCATTGCCTGAAAGCTTTTGATCCAATCCCATCGTCATTGCCGTCAGCCCAGCAAGGCCTCCCAGCTGCATCGTTTCGATAGCTGAGCTGGGAACAATGACAATTGTCGAGTTCTCTTTTAATCCCTCGTAAAGCATGTTCATCGCCCTCAAATGCAATGCTACAGGATTATTGATATAGGTATTAGCCGCTTCACCAAATTTTTCTGCCACTTGGCGCTCTGAATCTCCCAGGACAACACGCGCCTGACGCTCTCTTTCTGCTTGAGCTTGCATTGACATCGCATCTTCTAAGGCGGATGGTATCAGGACATCTTTGATCTCGACCGAAATTACCCTGATTCCCCAAGGCTCGGTCCGCTCATCGATGATGATTTTCAGTTCATTGCTGATTTTATTCCTACCCTCGAGCATATCGGAAAGCATCGTCTTCCCAATGACATCCCGCAGGGCAGTTTGCGACGCCCATCCAATAGCGCTCTCGTAATCGGCTACTTCCAGCGCAGCTTTTGTAGGGTCGATCACTTTCCAAAAGAGCACGGCATCCACATCGACCGGCACAGTGTCTTTGGTTAGAGTTTTTTCCGCTTTGAACGAGGTTGCAATAACACGGATATCAATCCAAAATGAAACTGTATCGATAATGGGGATGATAAAAAATAATCCCGGCCCTTTTAAGGAGTGAAAATGGCCGAGCCTTAATACGATGGCCCTATCCCATTGATTTGCAACTTTTATAGCAGCTAAAACAAGGTAGGCGAATAATACAGAGACGGCAAATATAGAGTAGCTTATGTAACTTGCAGCGGCTGTAAATATACTATATGCAAGTGCTGTGCCGATGAATAAAATTGTGAAAAATACTAATACAGGAAAAGAGCTTTTGCTTTTCATTTTAATTCCATCTGTTTTATGAGCCTCCGATAGACTCTAACAAGTTACTAAGGGAAGATATGTTCAAAAGAAAATTTAGGTGCAACATAAATTTAAGCCATGCAGCGTTCGGAGAGGGTTGAGAATGAAGAACGATTGGCCTGCGAACTGGTCTTATACCTCAGCCAGTCCAAATTCAGAACACCTAAGGAAGCGTGGAATACAAAGACAAGCTTAAAAGCTGTTAACCCTTATAAATCTCATCGATCAGATTAGCGACCAGGGCGCTCCAGCCTGTTTGGTGGGAGGCTCCCAGCCCCTTGCCTGATTCAGGATTATAATATTCGTAGAACAGGACGTTGTTGGTCCAGAGAGGATCCTTTTTAAAAGGGAATTTTGGGCCGTAGCAAGGCCTGCTCCCGTTGGAGTCCATTTTAAACAGCGTGACCAGCCGTTCGGCAATGGAATCGGCTATTTCTTGGACATTGACCGGTTTTTCTCCATTCACCTCGACTTTGATCTCATTCTTGGAAACGCATGCGATCTTTTTCAAGGCATCGATCAACATGTAATTGGCGGGCATCCAGATCGGGCCTCTCCAATTTGAATTGCCCCCTTTAATTTTCTCGAGGGACTCGGCAGGCTCATACCCAATTTTTCTGTTTTGGAACGTAAAGGGATAATCCTGGTGGAACTTCGACAAAGAGCGGAAACCGAATTCAGAGCGGAATTCAGTGGGATCCCAGACGTACCGCAAGACGCTTTTGAGCTTGTCCTGGTTCATGACAGTCAAGAGGTAATGGGTCTTCCCGCTTCGAGTAATCGGAAGAATGCATTCTGCAATGAGGTCAGGCCGATTTTTGATAAACCAGGTAAAATTGGCCTTGAATTCCGGAAAAGCGTCCAGTTCATGTTCCTCAAGCAGTTCGATGGCATAAAGGGGAATGATCCCAACCATCGAACGGACGCGGAACTTATCAAATTTTCCATCGGGATATGTCAATACGTCATAAAAGAACCCGTCGCTGTCGCTCCATAGTTCATATTCCTGATTGCCCCTTTTTTTCATGGCGTGGGCAATATAGACATAGTGCTCAAAGAACTTTGTCGCCAAAGCCTCATAGGCTCTACTGTTCTTAGCAAGTTCCAGAGCGATCCGCATCAAGTTCAAACAGAACAAGGCCATCCATCCCGTACCGTCCGATTGCTGCAGCTTGATCCCGCTTGCAAGCCGCATCGATCGGTCGACGACGCTGATATTGTCCATTCCCAAAAAGCCGCCCTCGAAGACGTTATTGCCTTCGCTGTCGACTTTGTTGACCCACCAGGCAAAATTGATCAGCAGCTTGTGAAAACACCTTTCTAGATAGGCAAGGTCCCCCTTTCCATTCTTCTCTTTTTCCATTGCATAAAGGCGAAGGGCCGCCCAGGCTTGGACAGGAGGGTTGACATCGGAAAATTCCCATTCATAAGAAGGGATTTGCCCATTGGGATGTTGAAACTGGTCAAACAAAAGGAGCCATAACTGCTCTTTGGCAAAGTCCAAATCGACTAAAGCATAGACAACGCAATGAAAAGCTTGGTCCCATGCAGCAAACCAGGGATATTCCCACTTGTCCGGCATGATCAAAATCCGCATCGAGTTCAAATGGCGCCAGTGCTCATTGCGGATCGTATGCCGGGATGCCGGCGGCGGCAGGATCGTGTTGTCCCCTTTAAGCCACAAGTTGACGTCGAACAAGTAGTTCTGCTTGCTCCAAATGATCCCGGCGAACGCTTGCCTTTGGATCAGTTTTTCGTCATTGGAAGCTTCTTTGGGCTGGATCGACTGGTAAAACTTGTCCGCTTCTTCTTTTCGAAGAGCGACCACCTTTTCAACATCTTTAAGAGGAGCTTTCATTTCCTTGTTTGTTAGACGAAGGTGCAGAACAGCGGACCGTTGGGGGGGGATTTCCTCAAACTTGTAATGAAGACAGGCCTTCGTCCCTTTTTCTAAAGGATTGACCGTTTTTTCATTGCTGATAATTTTCCGGTGAAAACCATCCTTGTAATATTCATTTTTTTTCTCAATCCCGGCGAACCTGGTCTCATTGTCGGTAAAAAGCAGTTCCCCTCCACGCGGGCCATAGAGATAACGCTTTCCTAACCGGTATTCAAAGGAGAGGTTGGAAGGAGAAGACAAGGCCGCCTCATCGGCGACCAGGCAGAGGTCCCCTCCGTTTTTCGGCCCCGCGCCGATGACGGGGGCTCCTTGGCGCTTATCTCCCCAAGCCCATTGATTGCGGAACCAGAGCTGCGGGATGAGGTGCAATGTTGCCGGACGGTCTCCTCGATTGAACACTTCAATTTTGATGCAAAGATCTTCATCGGACGCCTTGGCATACTCGATGAAAATATCAAAGTAGCGGTTCTTTTCAAAAATACCTGTATCGATCAGTTCGTATTCAGGATCGTTTGTTGTCCGATTCCGGTTTTCGTCCTTGATCTTCTGATAGGGAAACTCCTCCTGAGGATATTTATAGAGGTATTTCATGTAGGAATGGGTCGGAGTTCCATCGAGATAATAGTAGCACTCCTTAACATCCTCGCCATGGTTGCCTTCATTCGAGTTCAGTCCGAACAGGCGCTCTTTCAAGATCGGATCGCGCTCGTTCCAAAAAGCCGGAGCAAATACTAAAACTTGATAGCGGTCGCACCATCCCGCTATCCCATCCTCTCCCCAGCGATAAGTCTTGTAATGAGACATTTCAAAAGGGAAATAATTCCAGGCATCCCCATTTGGACTATAATCCTCGCGGACCGTTCCCCAAGCACGCTCCGAGACATACGGCCCCCACTTATACCACTTCGGAACAGGGAACTGCTTATTGTCTTTTAACCTTTTATGCTCGGCTGTCTTTTCATTTTTTTTCTTGAGCATACTGCGCAGCTCCTAGTAAGGCCGTCTGGTCATTGAGGATCACTCTGACAGGTATCTTGGACAACATGGTTAGAAACCGCCCTTTGGCAGTAAAAGCTTTCATAAAACGGCCGCTTTTTAAAATGCCGCTGATTTTAGGAGCGATCCCTCCTCCAATGTACATTCCATACGTCGACAACATTTTTAAAGCAAGGTTTCCAGCTTCGCTCCCATAAATCGAACAGAACAAGTCAAGAGCGCGGATGCATGCCGGGCATTCCTTCTTCAACGCTTTTTCCGTAATGATCCTTTGAGGCTCCTTTTGATTTTCTAAACCCGCAAGAGAAGGGTCCTGCCTCTCTTTTTTGGTGTCGATCAAAAACTGGTAAATTTGAAAGATGCCGGAACCGGACAAGACCCTCTCGTAAGAGAGATGCTCGAATTTTCCCTTTAAATAACGCCATAGATCGATCTGCTCTTCATCTGTTGGAGCAAAATCGGCATGGCCCCCTTCACAGGCAAAAGGAACATGAGATTTTCCGTTCCAGTACAATCCCGCCTCCCCAAGTCCGGTTCCCGCTGAGATCAACGCTCCATTTCCCTGTTGTTTCTCGCCTGCGTTCAACACCAAGAGCTCATCCGCTTTTAATACAGTCACTCCCCAAGCATTGGCCTCCAGATCGTTGATCAGCCAAACATTTTTAATCCCAAGCTCTTCTGAAAGTTCGCGCGCATCGATGACCCATGGCAAATTCGTCGCTTGGCACCTTCCGTTCTGCACGGGCCCGGCAACTCCAAAACAAGCAGATTCGACCTGTTTCCCATCTAAGGTTTCGATGAACTTATTTAACAGGGAAGAAAAATTGGCAAAGTCGGCGCTCCGATATTTTTCGAGGAGGAGGGGATCCCTATTTTTCCCCTTATCAAAAAAGGCTAACCGCACGTTTGTCCCGCCCACATCGCCAGCAATAATCATAAGTAAATCCGCTTAAATATTTATAATGCCCTTCAAGTTCTTTTCGCGATCTTTCACATCAGCCTTCTTAGCTATATCTATGTGCCTTGCCAGTTCGCGCCCAAGGTCGCTTCACCTGCTAAGAATGAAGACCAGTTCGTGTCCAAGGACACTTCACCCACTCCGCACTGCGAAGCTTCATAGAACCTTCTCGTGTATCCGTGGCCATGTGTGTACACATTGTCTTCGTCGTCCGCTGCGAAATATCATCGAAAATCCCCTTGAATTTCATTATAAATATTTAAGCGGACTTACTTAGGCCTCGCATATCAATCAATATGATATTGAGATATGCGATATTCATTTTCTTTTCCAGCATTGATCTTTGTTAAATTGCTTAAGATGTGGATAGTCGGGATC
>JAFEGV010000101.1 GCA_018239665.1 Verrucomicrobiota bacterium
GAAGGTCCTCAAGCAAGTTCTGAGGCTGCTCCCGCTGAATAAAGATTGCAGGAGCGGTTGCAAAGCAAGAACCGACATTTTGACGAAGAGGGCAGAGCAATGCAGAAAGGGCAGAGATCCGGATATGCGCGTCTGTCAGCCCATTGGGCTGGTACATCCCTAAGCTTTGCCTGACGAGCTCCTCCGCCCAAGAGTTGCAAAGAGGTTTTTGAAACCGTTTTAACATTTGGACAAGCGATCCGTCGTCTCGGAGCTTCTTTAAGATGGCCAACATGTGTTCGGTCAGACAAGAATCGTTCAGTCCGTCCGCATAAAAAAGATATCCTTCCGCCTCGAACAGGTCGATCCATTGGCCGAGCACGGCTTGCTGAAACTCCCCTTTTTCATCGATCAAAGAAGAGGCCACAATCTGCGCCCTGCGAAGCGCTCGGACGCGAATGCTCTCCTGAAGAGATGATTGATCGGTAAGGAAGGAGAGAAGGGCCTCCTCTTGAATGCCTAAAAGCTGGGGAAGTCCTTTCTTCGGGGGCAAGTTCTGATAGATGGAAAACAAAAGCCCTGTCAAGGAATGGGGATCTGAACTTGCGCTATCGAATTCCTCTTGAGATCCTATGTCCATTTTACAATTGCCGGTAAATTATTTTTTTACAATTAGAGCACAGCTCAGATTTTTTTTGCCTTTCTATTTTGTCTGTTAGTGATTTAGAATCAATGCTAAAACTTACTCTATGAGATTCCCATGCTAATTCGTATTCATAACCAACAAGAAATAAATCTTCCAGAAGGAAGTTCTGCAAAGGACCTTGCAGAAAAACTCAACATGCGCAACCCGAACCAATCGCTTGCGGCAAAGATCAATGGAAAACTCCGCGACTTGAACACTCGGCTCAACGAAGGAGACGAGGTCATTTTAGTTCATTTCGAAGATCCTGAAGGAAAAGAGATTTTTTGGCACACTTCCGCGCACGTCCTCGCCCAAGCCATCCTCCGCTTATTTCCCAACGCAAAGCCCACCATCGGGCCTCCAATTGAAAACGGCTTTTATTACGACTTTGCCGACCTGACCATTTCAGATGCCGATTTTGCAGCGATCGAAAAAGAAGTCGAAAAAATCGTCGGCGAAAATTACGTGTCGGAAAGGCACCTCCTCAAAGGAAAGCAGGATGCGCTAGAGCGCTTTAAGGAAAACAAATATAAATGCGAGCTGATCCAAGGATTTGAGGACGCAGAGCTCACAGCCTATTCGCAAGGGGAATTCTTTGACTTGTGCCGCGGCCCCCACCTTCCCAACTTAGGAAAGATCAAGGCATTTAAAATCCTTAAGACATCGGGCGCATACTGGAAAGGGGATTCCAACCGGGAAATGCTCACACGGATTTATGCGATCTCTTATCCCGACCGAAAGGCCCTTAAAGATTACCTCTTCTTACTGGAAGAAGCGAAGAAACGGGACCATAAAATTCTTGGCCCCAAGCTCGACCTCTTCTCCATTCACGAAGAGGCGCCCGGCATGCCCTTTATCCACCCCAAAGGGATGATCCTTTGGAACAGGCTGATCGACATGTGGCGCCAAATGCACCAAAAAGCGGGATACGTCGAGATCAAAACTCCTCAGATCATGAGCCAAGAGCTCTGGGAGACATCGGGCCACTGGTTCCACTATCGGGAAAACATGTACGCCTTCAATATCGAAGAGCGGCATTTTGCCATCAAGCCGATGAACTGCCCAGGCTGTATGCTCTACTATCGCTCCCATTCCCACAGTTATCGGGAACTGCCCCTGCGCGTCTCAGAACTGGGTCACGTGCACCGCCACGAGGCGTCCGGTGCGCTCAGCGGACTGTTCCGCGTCCGCAGCTTCCACCAAGACGATGCGCACCTGTTCATGAAGCCGGGCGACATCAAGCAAGAGATCATCAACGTGCTTTCCCTAGTCGACGAGACCTATTCGGCATTCGGCCTGGCCTACCGCCTTGAGCTGTCAACCCGCCCCGAAAAAAGCATTGGAACGGACGAAGATTGGGAGATCGCGACCTCCGGATTGAAAGACGCCCTTGATTCGTGGGGCCAACCCTATCGGATCAACGAAGGGGACGGCGCATTTTACGGACCGAAGATCGATATCCATATCCGCGATGCTTTAGGAAGATCGTGGCAATGCGGAACGATCCAACTCGACATGTCTCTTCCCGAAAAATTCAAACTAGAATATATGGATAGCGATGGACATGCGAAACGACCTGTCATGGTGCATCGCGCGCTGTTTGGATCGGTTGAGCGCTTCATGGGAATTTTGATCGAGCATTTCGCCGGCAAACTCCCTCTCTGGCTCTCTCCTAATCCAATACGCGTCATCACAGTTGCAGACCGGCATGCCCAGTACGCGCATGAACTTGCGATCGAAATTCGAAAAGCAGGATTCTTGTGCGAGGTCGACGATTCGAGCGAATCGGTGAATAAAAAAATCCGGAACGCGCAATTGATGCAGATCAATTACATGCTGACCGTTGGCGACAAAGAGCTCGAAAACCGATCGATCAACTTAAGGACACGCGACAACGTTGTTCATGGAGAACTCGATCTTAAAACGTTCTTGGGCACTTTAGGAAAAGAACTTGCTGATCGTTCTCTAACATCTTATTTTTCAAAAGAGGGTAGCGAGGAATGAAAAGGATCGCCGTTAGCAGTTTTAAAGGCGGGACCGCAAAGACATCCACAGCCTTGCACTTAGGCGCAGGGCTTGCCAAATTCCACAAGCAAAAGGTCCTTCTCATCGACTTTGATGCGCAGGCCAATTTGACAACGGGCTTGGGTTACGATCCGGACGCTCAAGACAGCATGGCGCCCGTGTTGCAAGGAAAGAAAAAAATTGACGAAGTGATCGTTTCGACGGGAGTTAAAAATCTCGATCTCATTCCAGCCGATACCTGGCTGGAGCGGGTCGAAGTCACCGGGCAGCTCGCAGCCGACCGGTATTCCCATGAACGGCTCAAAGAGATTTTAAAACCGCTCAAGTATGATACGATCATCATCGACACGCCGCCGTCTTTGTGCTGGCTGACCGAATCGGCATTAATTGCCGCCCACCATTCGCTTGTCTGCGCAACGCCCGAGTTTTACAGCATTAAAGGCTTGCAGCGCCTCTCCCAATTCATGCAAAGCATCGGACAGCGCCACAGCTTGGAAGTGCTCGGCGTCGCCCTTTCCTTTTGGAACCCGCGCGGAAAAAGCAACGATGCATTCCTAGAAGTGATCGAAACGACATTTCCAGGAAAAATTCTCAACTCGAAAATCCGCCGCGACATCCGCGTTTCCGAAGCATCAGTCTATGGAAAGCCAATCTATGAGACCGCGCCTAAAAGCCGCGCTTCCGAAGATTACCTTGCATTGACAAAAGAACTCCTTAAATTCATGCGTACCGCTTGATATGTAAAACAGCTGGACATTGACTATGGCGAAAATGAACTCTCTGTTATCTCAGCGACTGAAAGTGGCGACGGAAAAGTTGTCGAAGATGACCAATCTCGTCGAGATGTCCTCCTCGGGAAATTTATCGAGCTTTTCAGGCGTATTCCGCGTTTCCCCCTTATCCGAAAGGGAACAGGAATCGCTCCAGGAGATCCTCAATCAGTTTCGAGAAGAAGCGCAAGAGATCTCAGAAGATTTAACAGAGCTCTCCGCGATCACGGCCGAGGTCAAAGCGATCAACAACCAAGCGATCATCCTGCATGGCGAAAGAATTCAAAAAGCGCAAGTCATCCTAAAAAAATACCGCGATGGAGCTTTCAGCGCATGGCTCGTCGCAACCTATGGCAACCGTCAAACTCCCTATAACTTTTTGCAATACTACGAACTCTACACATCGCTTCCCCATGCTCTTCATCCCAAACTTGACGAAATGCCAAGGCAAGCAGTCTACAGCTTGGCCAGCAGAGAAGGACCTCTCGACCAGAAACAAGAGATCGTGGCCAATTACCAAGGCCAGCCCAAGCAAGAACTACTAAGCCTCATTCGACAGACATTTCCTCTGGCAGAATCGGACAAACGGGCCCAAAATTTAGGCGAATTTGCAATTAATTCCCTCAAACGGCTGCATCTGCAATTGAGCACAGCCCCTTTTAAGCCATCTTCCACACAGAAAAAGCAGATCAATGAATGGCTAAGAGCGATAAAAACCCTGATGGAAATCTCCAGCCCATGATCAATGACAAGCATTACCAATCTCCTCTTTCCGCCCGTTATGCAAGCAAAGAGATGTCCTATCTGTTTTCTCCCCATCACAAGTTCACGGTCTGGAGAAAGCTTTGGATAGCCCTTGCAAAAGCCCAGCAAATTTGCGGCCTTCCGATCACTGATGCGCAAATCAAATCCCTTCTGAAGCACGTCGATGATGTCGATATCGCCAAAGCCGAAGAACATGAAAGGCTAGTGCGCCACGATGTCATGGCCCACATTCATGCCTATGGGGAACAATGCCCTGAAGCAAAAGGGATCATCCATCTCGGCGCAACCTCTTGCTATGTGACCGACAATGGCGATTTGCTTCAAATGCGCGAAGCATTGAAGCTGATCCGCAACAAGACGATCCAAGTGATCCGCCAGCTCCAGCCTTTTGCAGCCCAATACGCCCATCTTTCCTGTTTGAGCTATACCCATTTTCAAGCCGCCCAACCGACAACCGTCGGCAAGCGCGCATGCCTATGGCTTCAGGACTTTCTCATCGATTTAAAAGATATCGAGCATGCAATCGAGGAGATCCATTTTTTAGGCGTTAAAGGAGCGACGGGAACTCAAGCCTCATTCCTTTCCCTGTTCCAAGGCGACCACCACAAAGTCAAGCAGCTCGAAACCCTTGTCGCCAAAGAAATGGGCTTTAACCGGGTCCTGTCCATTTCAGGTCAGACCTACACGAGAAAGCAGGACATCCGCGTTGCAGCAACCCTTGCAAGCCTGGCTTCTTCGGCCCATAAGTTTGCCACCGACATCCGCCTCCTTGCCCACCTTAAAGAGATTGAAGAGCCCTTTGCGGAAAAACAGGTCGGTTCATCGGCAATGCCCTATAAACGCAATCCGATGCGCAGCGAAAGGATCTGCGGACTCTCTCGCTTCCTCATCTCATTAAATGAAAACGCCCTCTACACGGAAGCGACCCAGTGGTTAGAAAGGACGCTTGACGATTCGGCAAACCGAAGGCTCTATATCCCCGAAATGTTCCTCACGGCAGATGCCATCCTCAACCTCTTGTGCAACGTCACAGCGGACCTGGTCGTGCATCCTAAAATGATCGAAAAACATTTGAATGAAGAGCTGCCCTTCCTTGCCACGGAACAGATCCTCATGGAAGCTGTCAAATCTGGCAAAGACCGTCAGCAAGTCCACGAACGCCTTCGCATCCATAGTCTAGATACCAGCAAACAGATCAAAGAACATGGACAACCCAATGATCTATTCCAACGCATCGCCAAAGACACTGCCATCGGATTTACCCTGCAGCAAATCCAAGAACTTGCCCGTCCGGAACACTTCATCGGACGCTCTGTCGAACAAGTGCACTCCTTCCTCAATGATGAGGTGGCTCCGGTCCTCCATCGCTATCAAGAGATTAAGCCGATCAGCTCGCCTGTCCACGTTTAATTGCGGCTCCATCCTTCTCACTTTTCTTCTCACTCTAGCAAGCCCATGCTGGACTCAGGAAGAAAGGATAACAACTGATGAAAAGCCGATCATCACAGCCTATCTTTGGGGCCAGCTCGGCAACCAAATGTTCCTGGTCGCAGCAGCTTTGGCCTATGCATGGGACCATGACGCCCATGCCGTTTTCCCCGATTTGAACAAACCCGACTACCGCCTTTCCCACAACAGAGACGGGATCTTTTTTCGTCTGGAAGCGCCCCTTGAAAGCCCAAGGCCGATCACCCACTACTTCACCGAATCGACTTGGCACAGCTCAGAAAGGATCCCTGTCCAGCCTGACCAGATCATCTACGGCTACTTCCAATCATGGCAACACTTCCATCACCACCGGGATAAGGTCCTTGCCGCATTCGCGCCCTCAGAAAAGGTCCTGTCCCATCTCAAGGCCAAATACGCCGACCTCATCAACGCGCAAAATACAGTGAGCCTCCATGTCCGGACCTTTAACAAAAAACTCCACTATGAAAAAATCCACCCGTTTATCGGCCTGGAATACTACCGCGCAGCGATGGACCTCTTTCCTCCCGATACGGTCTTTGTCGTCTTTTCCGATCGGATCCAATGGTGCAAAAAGCACTTTTCCAAGATGAACCGGCAATTTGTCTTCATCGAAGGAAACGATTTCATCGAAGACTTTTTCCTGATGTCAATGATGAAGCATCAGATCATTTGCAACTCAAGCTTTTCCTGGTGGGCTGCCTACATGAACCAAAACCCAGGCCAGATCGTCATCGCTCCCAAATGCTGGATGCATCCCGACTATTATGATTTCCCTCCTCCTCAGCCCAATGACTTCTATTTGCCTCATTGGACGGTCGTGCAGCAAAATTACGATGAACCGTATCCTGTCGACATGACCTGGTATGATGTGACCCAATCCCTAGATGGAAATTGAATGGAAAAGCGTCACAGCCTCTCAGCAGAGCAAGACCGCTGCTTCGATCTAATTGAAGAATCTTTTCCTGGCATTCGAGCCAACAGCATCCGGTGTGAAAAGCTCGGCTTTCCTTGGGATTCTAAGCCATTTTTTGCCGAAGAAAACGGCGAAATCCTTTCTCACGTCGGCTTTTTAGACTATCCACTATTAATCGA
>JAFEGV010000102.1 GCA_018239665.1 Verrucomicrobiota bacterium
TGTTAGATGATCTTCAAAAAGGAGCGCTTCAATCCTGGTTAAGCCGCTTATCCGATGCTGCAGACTTTCAACGTGGAGGAGAATTCCAAAAAGCCTTCGTCAAACAAATCGTAGGCTATTTGCAGGAGGCGGAAAATGACCAACAATTTAGAGAACTCTTTTTAAACATCGTCACTGATGCAGCCGACACATGCGGCGATCGGATCTCTCTGTCCATTCTGCATATAGGAATTGCCTCGCGTCTACGTCAAATCAAAGACATCCGTGAACTGAGGCATTTCCTGATTCGAACCGTTTGGCCAATGCAAATGCTCGAGGAAATTGCTCGAGAAAAGACGAAGACCCTTTTCTTCTTGGATGAGCTCGAAGTTTATCTCGGTTATCCGATCATGCTCCGCGAACGACTGGGACTTGACATTGCCGTCCAAGAGATGTTCTTTTATCGCTGCAGCGGGTTAAAACAAAATGATCTTGACCAAGCTGCGGAGTTTATCGTGCAGCAGCAGAGCTATCAACATGCAGTCTGTGACTTTTTAGCCAGCAATGAAAACTGGATGATAGCGTTGCGAGATCACTACCCAGCTCAATATGCGGAAATTGATCAAGTAGACAAACAAGAATTAGAAGCTGCCGGCGATGATTTAGATAAGCTCTTTCAGCACCAAGTCCACAAGAAAGAGCGCTGGGAAGCTTTGACTGCTTGGGTGTTAGCAGAAGAAATGAATGTTGCCAGCTCTAGCCAAGCTCCAGCATAAAACGTATTAATTTTTTTGAGCCGCTTGCCAAATCCTGACCTCCTTTCAATCCCCTTGGGGAGGCAGTTTACAAGCGGCTCTTTTTTTTCTATAATCTCGATTTTAAAGTATTGTAAGTCCGCAGCGCAGATCCTTGAACTTCGCCTGCAAGTTTTAGACAGGACTGTTTTAACGTTCCATATGCATGGGGATCGGTCAGAAACTTGGACAATACCTCGGGGACCTGATCAATGGAAACTTGTTTGCCGGCATTGCTGTTCAGAACTAAGTCTTCCAGATCGAGCTGGCTGTGCATATGCGGCCCGAACAAGACAGGGACTCCAAGCAGGATCGGCTCAAAGATATTATGCCCGCCGACAGGCTCAATGAAGCTGCCTGCGACGATTGCAACCTCTGCAACCTGATAGCAGGTATTGAGAAGGCCCATCGCGTCGATTAGGACGATCCTCTCATCTCCTGTTTTGTTCTGCCGATTAGAATAGGTAGCAATTGTCAGCCCTCGCAGTTTGACTTGGGTTGCGACCTCGGCAAAACGCTCGGGATGGCGGGGAACAAGCAAAACTTTGAGGTCGGGAATTTTCTGCCAGACGGTATCGAGGGCAGCGAGCAGCCACTCCTCTTCAGGAGCATGGCTGGAGCCGATCACAATGACGCGATCCTTGTCCTTGATCCCAAGCTCTTCTTTCCATACTTGCAACTCTGCTGGAGTCAATGTTTTTGGAGTAGCATCGAACTTTAAATTCCCCGTTACCGTGATCTTCTTCGGGTCTATTCCCATTAAGACAAACCGCTCGCAGAAACGATTACTCTGAACGCACAGATGCTCGAATGGGGAAAACAGCTTTCGAGAAAATCTGCCAAAGAGCTTAAACCGTTTTGCCGAGCGCTCCGAGACTTTGCCGTTGATCAAAAGGACCGAGGCGCCTTGAAAATGAGCTTTCGAGATCAGATGGTACCAGAAATCGCTTTCGCATAGGACAAGTGCATCGGGATGGACTTTCTTCATCACCTTGCGGACGATCCAGGAAAAATCAAGGGGAAGGAAAAAATGGGCAGCCGCTTCGGGCATGCTCCGTCTGGCCTCGGCATGTCCTGTTTCTGTGGTTGAGGAGATGACGATCAAAGCATCGGGGTGCCCTTTCCGGACTAAGCGGAAAAAAGGGACGACTGCTCGAGTCTCTCCCATCGAGACGGCATGGATCCAGATCACCTTCTTGTCTTTAGGAAGGTCAGGAATATTCAACCCTAAGCGGGACTTCAAGCTCTTGCGATATTTGCCCAGCACCAAGCACTGCCACAGCATTTTGGGGAGCGCGGCAAGGGCTAGAATAAACAAGGCTGCATCGTAAAAAAAACTAAACATCGCAAACGATATTAATGAGTTTGTTCGGGACATACACAACTTTTGTGATCGTGCCTGTCACATGTTTAATGATCGGCGGCTGAGTTTTGATAAACTCGAGCAGCTCATCTTGTCCTTTGTCTTTGGGCAGCATCCATTTTCCGCGGACCTTGCCGTTCACTTGGACGACATAAAGGATCGTGTCATCGACGAGATAGGAAGTGTCCACTTGTGGAAAAGGCAGATAGGTCAGGCTTTCTTTTCCGCCTAAATGCTCCCATGCCTCTTCAGCGATATGAGGCGCAAACGGATAGAGCACCTGGATTAGCATCCGAACCACGCGCTTAGGATACTTGTCGAGCGGTGAAAACGCATTGATGAACTCCATCATTTTAGCAATTGCTGTATTGAACTGCATCTCTTCGATGTCTTTTTCAACAAAATTGACGAGGCGATGGCCAAGCTTTAACGCCTCTTCCGTATCTTCCTCACAAATCTTGTCAGACATGACAATATCATAGACCCGGCTCAAGAAACGTCGGCAGCCACTAGCGGCATCTGTATTCCATAGCTTCTCTTTGTCAAAGGGGCCCATGAACATCTCATACATTCGAAGCGCGTCAGCGCCATAATCTTCGATCATATCATCAGGTGTAATCCCGTTGAGCTTCGTTTTGGACATTTTATCGATTTGGCTCTCAAGCTCTTCATTCGAACCGATCCGATAATAGCGCCCCTCTTTTTCGAAAACTTCTTCAGGAGGAACGTACCCGCCGTTTGGACTTTGATAGGACCGGGCAATAACTAGGCCTTGGTTCCTTAAGGTTTGGAAAGGTTCCAATGTGCTGACAAATCCGCAATCATAGAGGACCTTGTGCCAAAATCGAGCGTAGAGCAAATGGAGGACTGCGTGCTCGACACCGCCCACATAGAGGTCGACCGGCATCCAATACTTTTCAACTTCAGGATCCCATGCCTCGTTCTCGTTCAACGGATCGCAGAAGCGCAAATAGTACCAACAGGAACCTGCCCATTGAGGCATCGTATTGGTCTCTCGTTTTGCTTTTTTACCCGTCTTTAAATCGACGATATCGACCCAATCGGCAACCTTGGCCAAAGGGCTTTCTCCAGTGCTCGAAGGTTTATAGTCGTTCATGCTTGGAGGGCATAACGGAAGTTCATCGACATCGAGGATACGCTTGGTGCCATCGGCAAAATGAAGAATAGGGAATGGTTCTCCCCAGTATCGCTGACGAGAGAAAAGCCAATCGCGCAGTTTATAATTGACGGTCCCCTCCCCTTTTTGGTTCCTCTCAAGCCATTTAGTGACCAAGCGCTTACTTTCGTCCGTCGACTGTCCATTAATGGAAAAAACGCCATGCTCGCTATTGATCATGACGCCATCTTTCGACCAGCATCGATCCCCTTTAAGAACTTCGATCTTCACATCCTCAGCCTTCAATCCATCCGGTACAAGTTCAGGAAACTTATCGACGGCCGGCTCGATCACAGGCACAATGGCCAAATCAAACTTTTTGGCAAATTCGAAGTCCCTCTCATCATGGGCTGGGACTGCCATGACAGCGCCCGTTCCGTAGTTCATGAGGACATAGTCGGAGATCCAGATCGGGATCAATCGATCATTGACAGGGTTGATGGCATAGGCGCCTGTCCAAACACCTGTCTTATCTTTGTTCAGATCTGTCCTTTCAAGATCGCTTTTGGACGCAATTTTTTTTCGGTAGGCTTCCACTTCTGCTTTTTTCTCAGCCGTAACGATCTCTGAGATCAACGGGTGTTCAGGGGCGAGCACCATAAAGGTCGCTCCGAAAAGAGTGTGGGGGCATGTAGTAAAGACCGTGATCGGTTTTTGCGTTGTTTTTTCGATAAAGTGGACCTTTGCCCCTTCGCTTCTGCCAATCCAGTTCACCTGAAGCTTCTTTAAGCTTTCGGGCCAGTCGATCAGATCGAGGTCTTGGATCAGCCTGTCGGCATAGGCAGTAATTTTAAGGATCCATTGCCTGAGCGGCCGCCTCTCGATGGGATACCCCCCTTCCGTAGAACGCCCGTTCTCCACTTCTTCGTTGGAGAGAACGGTCCCAAGGGCCGGGCAAAAATTAACGAGGACTTCCGCTTCATAGGCAAGCCCCATCTCATACAATTTTGTGAAGATCCATTGGGTCCACTTATAGTACTTAGGGTCGCTTGTGGCCATCTCCCTGCCCCAATCATAGCTAAAGCCCAGGGATTTCAATTGCCTTCTATAGGTGTTGATATTTTGCTCTGTGGTGATCGAAGGGTGCGTACCGGTCCGTATCGCATACTGTTCTGCAGGAAGCCCAAAGCTGTCCCAGCCCATCGGATGCAGGACGTTGAATCCCTTTTGCCGCTTGTAGCGGGCCATGATGTCCGTTGCCGTATAACCCGTTACGTGGCCGACATGAAGTCCAGCCCCTGAAGGGTAGGGAAACATGTCTAAAACATAATACTTAGGTTTTGAACGGTCGACCTCCGATTTGAAGGTCTGGCGGTCCTCCCAGTATTTTTGCCACTTTTGTTCAATGCGCTGATGATCGTATCTAGGCTTTTCCATAATAGTGTTCGAGCTTGGGGTCTTATTTCTTAAGGTTTTTGGATTGGTGATGAAAATAGTACCGAATAGCGCAATCTTTTGTCCAGGAACTTAAGAGCATTAGAAAACCCCGCTTTTGGTCTTTGACGGCTTTTCGCCATTTTCGCTACGTGAAAGAGATAATGACTAAACGCCTTCATTAAAATGCCGAAAAATTTCACGGAAATTCTCAAATAATGTCAACGAACGACAATCTGTGTCCGCCCAAAATGTCAACCGACTTAACGTGAGCGAGATACATTATGAATCCCCTGCTTGCATCAAATCAAAAAATCGATTATCCTCTCTGGTCGAATACATAAAGAGAATCAAACTATGCACGATGTGAGCCTGCAAAAGAAAAATAAAATTTCCCTGGAAGACTACGACTTTCGTCAGGATATCGAAAACCGGCTTCTCATGGGGCAGTTTACATCCGTCGACTTAGAGGTTCTGGAAGAGATCCTCTACAGTTCCATCACGATCCCCATTCGAAAACTTGCAAAAAACCTCAGCCTTGAAGAGGACGACCTCCTTCCCATTTTACAGAAGCTGGGCAAGTCCGGGCTGTTCGCCTTCGACGAAGAGACGATCACAGTCGATAAAGAACTGCGCAAATACTTTGAAACGCAGATCATGAAGTTCGATCCGGACTTCAAGCCAGGAATGGAATATTTGCAGAGCCTTTTGCGCAAAGTCCCTATCCACGTTCTGCCTATCTGGTACTCCATTCCCAGGACTTCTAATAATATCTTCGAATCGCTTGTTGAAAAATACCTGCTGACTCCCCAGATCTTTCAACGCTACCTTCTCGACCTCAACTTCCCTAATCCGACTCTGAATGCGATTGTCAAAGATGTGTACGGCGCTCCCGATTTTACCGTCTTTGCCAAAGACCTCGTCGACAAGTACGGCCTTTCCAAAGAGCAATTTGAAGAATACTTGCTTTACCTCGAGTTTAACTTCGTTTGCTGTTTGGGCTATCGGAAAGTCGATGATGATTGGCAGGAGATCGTCTCCCCCTTTCATGAGTGGCACGAATACTTGATGTTCTTAAGGACCACCGAGGCGCCAACCATTTCCACTCCCGCTCAAGTCCAGCGAATCAGACCTCAAGACTTCTCCTTCATTCAAGACATCAGCACCGTCCTTACGATGGCCAAGAAACAGCCAATTCCCCTTGCTACGGAAAAAGAGGGAGTTCTGCTGCCTCAGGCCGCCGTTTTTTCCACATTGGCCTCCAAGTTGGAAGGATTTAAGGAAAATGATCCCGGTCTTCCAATCTATATTGATAGGCTGATCTCCAAATTGCGCACGCTTAAGCTGGCGGACATCGTCGATGACCGCCTTTATGCGCTAGAAGCGGCAAACGACTGGCTGGACATGCGGCCGGAAAGCCGCGCCATCTTTTTATATAGGCACCCCTTAAACAAGCTCGACAACACCAAAATTCCTTCTCAATTATGTACCGATCGGAATATCAAGGAAGCTGAGAAAAGCATCCAGCGAGTCCTTAATTCGGGTTGGGTCTACTTGGACGATTTTATCCGAGGGACCATTGTTCCTCTTGGAGAAGATTCTCTGGTTATGTTAAAAAGACAAGGGAAGACGTGGAAATACTGCCTCCCCAGCTATTCAGAGGAAGAGGCTGCCCTGATCCGGTCTGTCGTCTACGATTGGCTATTTGAAATCGGGGTCACGGCAACTGGATTGCATGAAGGCAAAGAGTGCTTTATGGTCACCCCATTCGGTCAATCCCTATTCGGGCGTTAACTAACAATGTCAAAAAAGAACGATTCTGAGCTCGTTTCCAACCGGAAAGCAACTTACGAGTATGAGATCCTCGACACCTGGGAAGCCGGCATCGTTCTGGTCGGAACAGAAATCAAATCGCTTCGCAACCACGGGGGGAGCCTTCAAGACTCCTACGTCCTCGTTTCTCGCGGAGAGGTCATCCTGAAAAACGCCTCGATCGCCCCCTACAAGTTCGGCAACCTGTTCAATCATGAAGAGCGCCGGGACAGAAAGCTCCT
>JAFEGV010000103.1 GCA_018239665.1 Verrucomicrobiota bacterium
TTCTCAAGAATTTCTTGCCAGTTCAGCTTTTCTCTTAGCGATATAGTCGTATAGGGAAAGCTTTCCATCTTGAAATGTGCGCTGAAGGACGGAATAGACTTCAGGATCGAACATCTTCGAGGAAGCGGCAGCCGATGTCCAACCGGCGTTTGCAAGCAGTTCATCCCATGCGGCCAATTCCCCTACAGGCGTCCCGACCTCTTTTTCTAAAGCCGCAATGCGGATCAGGTTGTAGGCATAGAGAAGTCCGCCGGAGCGGATCATTTTGTCCCGGCTCTCCCAGAACTTCGTATCTTCTGCCATTTTGGACTTTAACCCTCTTGCCGCAACGAGCGCCTCTTGCAGTTTGCCCTGAGAGACCAATAGGGAGGTCTTAGAAAATTCCGTATAATAGGGGGAAAGCAGGTTGCCGGTCCTTTTCCACGATTGCTTGGCGAACGCCTCCGCATTTTTCGGATCGTTGATCGTGAGGAAATGCTGAGCGACAAGGGCGCCAAACTTTGCCTGAAGCTCGGGGCTTCTCTTCAAAGGCTTCTCGAGCTTCTTGAAGAGCTCATCATTGCTGATTTTAGCGGCGACCCAAGCGGAATAGGCTGATTGGGCCTCGATGAAGTCGGATCGTCGGCTGCCCGAAAATTTTCCTGTGACCTGAAAAAGGGTAAATAGAAGGATCAAGAGAGAGGCTAGCGAGATAAGAACGGTCTTGCTGTGATCTGAAACCCAGTCAATGCACGCAGACTTGGCAAAGGCAATCCGGCCGATCGGCAACTTATCTTCAAGCATAAAGACTCCCCTTTAAGGCAAAAATAATTGTTCGAGTACCCAAATGATAAGTCGAAATTAAATATTCCTAAAGAGGAAATTTCAATAGATCGTTATTTATTTTCTTTTCTTTGAAGCAGGAGGGAGTTAGTAACGACTGAGATCGAGCTAAGCGCCATCGCTATGCCCGCGATGAGAGGGTGGAGAAAGCCGAGCGCTGCCAAGGGAATCCCCAAGATATTGTAACCAAAGGCAAACATGAGGTTTTGACGGATTTTTTTAAACGTCTGCTCTGCAAGCTCTATCGTATCAAGTATCCCTTTTAAATCGGAGCGCATCAAGACCACCGTCGCCGATTCAAGGGCAACATCGGTCCCTCCTCCGACGGCAAAGCCAATATCTGCAGCGGCAAGAGCCGGCGCATCATTGACCCCGTCCCCAACCATTGCGACAACGCTCGTAGGGCTTTTATACTTTTCAACAACAGCCGCTTTATGTCCCGGCAGGACCTCCGCTTCATACCCGTCGACATCCAGTTCTTTTGCAATGCTTTCCGTAATCTGTCTTCGATCTCCTGAAAGTAAAAAGACTGAAATGCCCTTCCGCTTCATTTGATCGATCGCTTCTTTGGCTCCAGGCTTTAGCCGATCGGCCAATAAGAAATATCCTAGGCACCGCTTCGCATTTGCCAATGCTACCACCATGCCTGTTTCCTGGGTCCAACGGCTTTCAAATTCAGAAACATCGACCTTCAAAGTATCCATGAAGTTGACCGAACCGAGATAATGGTCTTCGCCATTAATTTTTCCTCCGATCCCCTTTCCCGGGAAGGCAGTATAGTTTTCAATGTAAAGCGGTTTTACATCCAACTTCTTGAAAAATTCGCTAATCGCTTGAGATGCGGGATGGTCGGAGTAGAGGACCATCCCTGCAGCAATTTGATAAAATTGATCTTGATCGATGCCTTTGCCTAATATCGGCTGGAGCACCTGAAGCTTGCCTTCTGTTACTGTGCCTGTTTTATCCAAAATAATCTGGTTGATCTTCTGCGCTTTTTCCAAGACGGCGGCATCTTTGATCAAGATCCCTTGCTTAGCGCCTCGGCCGCAGGCAACCATGATGGCAGTTGGAGTAGCCAGCCCCAACGCGCAAGGACAAGCGATCACAAGCACGGAAACAGCATTAATGATCCCTTCTGAAAAATCATAGGTAATGATCCCCCATAATAGCAGCGTGACCAAGGCCACCAGAAGGACGACGGGAACAAAATAGGCTGTCACTCGGTCGGCGACTCTCTGGATAGGAGCTTTGGAAGATTGAGCTTGCTCCACAAGGTGGATGATATGCCCAAGCGCGGTTTCAGGTCCAACGCCTCTTGCCCTGACCTCTAACAGCCCTTCCTGGTTTACTGTGCCTGCAAAAACGGAATTGCCCTCCTGCTTGTGAACGGGGATGCTCTCTCCGGTTAAAATGGCCTCATCGATAAACGATTCTCCCGATAGAACGACCCCATCGACGGGAACCCTTTCACCGGGCTTAACCATAACGACGGATTGCAGGGGAACCTCTTCTATGGGAACTTGGATGTTTTGATCGCCCGATTTTATCGTCGCCATCTTGGGCTGGAGCTGGAGCAAAGCCCTCATTCCTTTATTCGCGCTGTTTTTTGCCCTTTTTTCAAGATAGCGCCCAAGGAGGATGAAAAAGATCAAGAACACGCTTGTCTCAAAATAGACATGCCCGCCCGTTTCTGAAACGATGTTCCAAAGGCTTAGGCCGTATGCGGCTGTAGTTCCCAAGGCAACCAAGGTGTCCATGTTCGCAGTGAACGAACGGAGTCCGTACCAGGTCCCAATGTAGAATATGTAGCCAGCGCCAAACTGGATAACCGTTGCAAATCCAATCTGCCAACCTATAGGAAAAGGGACGCCTGCCATATGGGCAAGAAAAGGAATGGACAAGACAAAAGCGATCAGCGTTTGCCAAAGGAGCCAATCGATCTTCTTTTCTTCTTTTGCGGAAGCGGGCCGGGCAGGATAGCCGATCTGGGATAGGGCATCGATGATCTGCTTTTGCCCCAGCTTGGCAGGATCATAGGAGATCACTGCTTTTCCTGAAGCAAAATTAACTGAAGACTCTAAGACTCCCGGAAGATCGGAAAGCTTGTCCTCGATTTTTTTGACGCAGGAGGCGCAGTTCATCTTATCGATTTGAAGTGTACAGCTAACGCCCTCTTTATCCATGCTTCCCTCGTTAGAAACCCAACGAGTAGCTTTTCGCTAAATAACTTGTCAAGTTCTAAGCCTGATCGTTACCAATAAGTTCCGTTTCTAAAGGGAGGCAAGGCAAGATGGAAGCGCAAAAGGCCAGAATGGCGAAGCCGCAGCCCTCAATAGGAACGGAAGATATGGGTAATGATCAGCTTCTAAGCGGCAGAAAAACAGGACTATTTAACACACACCTGCGCATAGACCTCTTCCATCTGGTCCAACGTTCTTTGGAGGGTGAACTTCTCCACCACATGGGCTTTGGCGCGTTGTCCATAAGTTTGGCGCAAGGCGGGATCTGATCCAAGCTCCTGTACAGCCTCTGCGATTTTTTCCGGAGAAAAGGGAGGAACAATGATCCCTGTCTTTCCATGAAGGCAGACTTCAGGAAGGCCGCCTACCGGCGTCGTAATCAAAGGCCTCTCCAGATAGGAGGCTTGCAAGGTAGCCTGGGATATACCCTCATTAGCGGTGCTCAATAGCATAAAAATGTCCATAGCGGCAATCGCTGCATAAGGGGGATCGAGATGGCCGGTAAAAGTCACAATGCCGTTAAGTCCCAGCTCGTGGAGAATGGGAAGAAAGTCTTGGATATGCCCTCCGCCTACGATCGCCCATTTGATCCGCTTGTTTTCCTTTAACATCTCGGCCGCCTTAAGCAAGTCGCCGATCCCTTTCCAAGAGCGGACGACGCAGACTGTTCCAACGAGAAGATCTCCCTCATTGACGCCTAAAGAACTTCGAAAACGGATGACATCTTCTTGGCTAAACTGCAAACGGGCAGGATCGACTCCAGTGGGAATGCAGCGAACCCTTGACAAGGGCAAATTCGCCTGCTTTTGGATCACAGGAACAATGACGGATGATGTCGTCACAACGCTATCGGCAAGGGCCTTATAAAGCAAAAAGCTGTTAACCCCTTTGCGGATCGTAGCCGAGAGGTGGCGAGTTCGGATCACTTTCTTGCGAGCAAGACGCGCTGCAACCCCTCCTATCCAGGCATCCCAAGATGAGTGCGTGTTGACCAGCTCGATCTTGTGCTTCCTGATGATCGAAAGCAGTTGAAAAAGGGCTGAAAGGGCTTTAGATTTTTTTAAGGGGACTTCATAAACGACAAACCCCGACTCTCTGGCATGGGCCGCCAGAGCCCCGCCTTGAGTGACGGCGAACACCATCTCATGGCCTCGGCTTCTCATCCCTTCAGCCTCGCGCAAAATGCGCATCTCTTGCCCGCCCCATCCATTTGAGCTTTCAGTATGTAATATGCGCATGATGACTCTTCAGTGAATTGATGATTTTTCTATGCCCTGCGGAAAAGGGAAGCTGATCGAGATCAGAAGCCCTTATCCATTCGTAACCTTCTACTTCATGCCTCTTTGAAGCTTCCCATAATGAAGGATAGAGCGTTGCCCTATATCGGGTAAAGCTATGTTGGACCGTTGGCAGTTCTTCAATGAACGCAGCGCTCAATTTGAACGTGTTCGCCAAAAGATCATGCACCAAGGAACGGTCTTCGCCTTCCAGATAAGGAAATTCATAGAGGTCGGCCATCAGCTTACCTTTTTTTCCCTTGCGCAACAAGTAAAACTCTCCGCTTTTGACCACGGCCACTTGACGAGTGAGGTTCGTGATCGGCACCTTTTTACTTTTCATGGGCAAGAGATCTGAGATCCCTTTCTTTAATCCAAGGCAATTCGCTGATAAGGGACATGCGAAACACTTGGGCTGACGGGTGCAGACTGTAGCTCCTAGTTCGATCAGTCCTTCTACAACCAGCCATGGCTCCTCTTCAGGAAGAATGCTCTGGGCATAGTCCCAAATCCACTTTTTGGCCTTTGAAGAGGCGACGTCTTCCTCCATTGCAGCAAATCGGGTCAGCACGCGGACCACATTCCCATCCACCGCAGCAGCTTTTTTACGAAAGGCAAAGCTCAATATAGCTCCAACCGTATAAGGGCCAAGCCCGGGAATCTTTTCGAGCTCGCCGGGAGTCGATGGAAGATTGCCCCCATGGTGCTGAAGCAAATATTGCGCCCCCCGATGCAAGCTCCGCGCCCGGGAATAGTAGCCCAAGCCCTCCCAAAGCTTGACCACCTCTTCAAGAGAAGCTTGAGCGAGGTCCATCACGGTTGGAAACCGCAGCATCCACCGCTCAAAATAGGCGATGACAACAGCGACCTGGGTCTGCTGAAGCATCACTTCAGAAATCCAAACTGCATAAGGGGTTGGATTTTTCCGCCAAGGAAGGTCCCGCCTCGAGTTTACAAACCAGCTTTTAAGCAATGGAACAGGTAATTTTTGCATACTTTTCTAGGTTCAATTGGCTGAGGGAGTTGCAATAGGGCGATTTTAACGGACAAAGCACTTTTGCAACTCCCTCTGCAGGCATTTTTTTCCGAAGGGCGAAGATAGCCTAATGGGCAAATAACTTCAATCCGCTTCAAATCAATGCTTTAAGGGTCTGGCACGCCTTTTGCATCTCTTAACCCTGTTACCTCGACGTTGCATTTTTGAGGCATTGAATCGAAAACCTGGAAAACAAGAGTGCTGATTATGGCGTTACCAGAACAATCAGATCGATGGGACCAACTCCACGAGGAGTTGAAAACGACCATGCAAAAAGAGATCTCTCTCATGCGCGAACTTTTAGCCAATTTACATCAAGAAGAGCTCTCCCTCATGCTCCAAGACCATGGAACATATAGGCTGTTGATGAACCAGAGATCGGACATGGTTGAAAAATTGGGCCATTTGCGGGTTTTCCGCACAAAGACGACGCAGCAGATCTTTGATATGCTAGGCAAAAATGTAACCAGCTCCGACTTTGACCAAATTTTTCCCGATACCGAAGAAATAAGCTGTGAGATATTAAATTTGCGGGATCAGCTGATGGCCCTCACGGAGAAAATGAACAGGCAGCAATCAAGGAACCAGCATCTCACCGAGCACCCGGAATATTTGCTATCGCTGCACCACCAGGAAAAAGCCAGACAAGAGCAAATAAGGGCCAAAAGGAAACCGATTGTTGCCACATACCACATAAAAAAGTAAGCTATCCGATGATGCACCTTTGATAGGAATCTTGTGGAAAATGCACAAACCAGACCGGCGGCAGGGCTCATCTACGGCCCGGAGAGCCACCACCTCGACCATCTTGGACCGCTGTGCGAGATCCTCGAGATTCCGCTCATCGTGACGGAAGAGGCGATCGCCCTAGCCGCTAACAAGTACTATCCCAATCTCGATGTCATTTTCTCCGATTATTTGGCCGTTGCCCAACATCTGATCACCCATTATCAGATTATTTTCTACTCGATGCCAAGGGCCCTTTTTGACGAAGTTTTCTTTTTCGCTCAAAAATTGGCCCAGAAAAAAGTCCATACGATCTGGTGTCCCCATGGCAACTCCGACAAGGGGAGCAACATTCCCTACATGGAAGCTCTGCATCGTGAAGAGGCAGCTCTTGTCTACGGGCAGCAAATGATCGACTTTTTACAGAGGAAAAAAGTCTTTGACCAACTGAAAAGCCGTGTTGTGACGGGAAACTTTCGCAATGCCTATTACCAACAACACAAACTATTCTTTGACAACCTTGCCGAAAACGAGGTCTTTCGCCGCCTCCCTCCATCTGAGAAAATCGTCCTTTATGCACCGACATGGCAAGACTATGAAAAATCCACCTCTTTTTTCGATGCGGC
>JAFEGV010000104.1 GCA_018239665.1 Verrucomicrobiota bacterium
TGGAGCATTAAAGTGACGAGAAACCCGGAGATGGGTTTTTTGTGCTTTTCCCCCATTTGTAACAAGTAGTCAAAGAGGATGTCCTCGTCGAAAAAAATAAAGTAGGTATGGGCGAGGAGGTCGACTTTCTGCTCCTCCAGCATTTTTTTCACGGCATGCAGATAGGGGACCATTTCAAAGCTATAAGGGCATTGCTCAGGAGATGTCGAACCCATAGTTGCAGAAAGAGGTCGCGTAAATAGAGAAAAGCTGTCGGTGGAAAAACCTCGAGATCTCCTGCTTGTTGGCAGTTCATCCGTTTTTAGCGAAGGCCTTGGCGTAGCGCCTAATGAAAGGGAAGTTGAAGGTCTTGTCCGTTTTAGGACTGGCCGTTTTTCCCCCTTGGCAAACGGCTCATTTTCGATAGCCTGCAATAGATTGACGGAACGAGCCAAATTTAATGTAGGCCTTGATCTTTTTGACTTAGAATCGACTTCGACCTTAGCGAAAAGGGCAAACCGAAATTGGCATTTCTCCAACGCTTTCCGGAGGCTATCCCCCCTGGAATTGATCGCTTCTGTTTTAGCCCCGAACAGGACCAGCACATCGATAATGCTTCCGAGCTTATTTTGAACAGCTAGTTGCAAAGGGGAATCTCCGTAAAAATCGAAGGCGCTTAAAGTAAGCGCATCGGCTTTGTGCGAAGTTTCTATCAGTTCGACCGCTGAGGAACAATCGCAAGACCGTATCGCGTAATGGATAGGAAAGTTGCTGATGTAAACAGGTGCTAATGAAGATCCGGCTGTGCTTAGATGTCTGTTGTCAATGCTGAACATATTTCTCCTTGTCGATTTTGGTGGGGGATTTTTTGAGGCGGCTATCCGGATTTCCTATCTAAAAACTAAAGAAGGGACATTTTCAATGAAATTATCGCTTTATCGTGTCGGTGTTGAAGTTCATGAGAAAAATCAGGACATGAAAAGGCATGTTCAATGAACTTTCCATGATCTAAAAAATACAATGGGGCAGATTGTCAGAAGTTCGGGCGGATTATCGTTTCTCTCCGTGGTAAGAAAAGTACCACTTCACGAAGCGCTCGAGTCCAAGTTCTAGCTTAGTATGGGGTTCGAAGCTTAAGAGACTGCGGCTCTTCGTCAGGTCCGCGTAGGTGATCGGAACATCTCCAAGCGGCAGCGGCATCTCGTTGCGGATCGCTTTTTTCCCTAAGAGTTTTTCCAGGATTGCAATCATCGCATTGACGCTTTCCGGCGTATGGTTGCCAAGGTTGATAACTTCATTGCCGCTGCACCGGTCAATCGCCCGGACAGTTCCATCGATGATGTCGTCGATATAGGTGAAGTCCCTCTTCACCTCGCCGCGGTCGTATACATTGATCGGCTTGCCGTCCAGGATCGCTTTTGTGAAGGAATAATAGGCCATGTCGGGACGTCCCCATGGTCCGTATACGGTAAAGAAACGAAGTCCTGTCATCGGAATGTGAAACGTGTGGTGGTAGGCATGCGCGATCAGTTCATTGCTTTTTTTGGTCGCGCCATAAAAGCTCGCTGGCTTGTCCGTCTGGTCCGTTTCTGCAAAGGGGACTTTTGTATTGAGTCCGTAGACGGAAGAAGAGGACGCGTAGATCAAGGGGATATGCGGCCTTGCCTTGAGCGCTTCCAAGACCTGCACGAACCCGTTGAGATTGCTCTGGACATAAGCATCGGGATTTTCTAAAGAATAACGGACCCCCGCCTGCGCAGCCAAATGGACGACATGGGTGATCTGATGTTCATCGATGCATTTTCTGAGCGCAGTCGAATCGCAAATATCGGCATGCAGGGTTTTAATCCCAGCCTGATCAAGCAGGGACGCGCGCGTTTTTTTAAGTTCAGGCGAGTAATAGGTATTGAAATTGTCATAGCCAACAACGCCATCGCCCCGTTTTTTGAGAGCTAGGCAGAGATGGAAGCCGATAAAGCCCGCAGATCCGGTCACTAAGATTTTTTTCATTGCCATCGTCCGTCGATTCGCTTATAAGTTTTCATTCACAATAGGGAGGGAATTGCAAAACCCCTATTTGGGCTCAAATCCGCGCTTTTTGTCCAGGACTCGGCACTTGCGCAAATACCAAACCTGAACAAAAATCATCGAATTTGATCTCCAAAGCGAGCGTTGCAACTCCCTCTGAGAATAATAAAGACTACCAAAAAGCTGAATTGATGAGAAATTGCATTATCGTTCTTTTCCTTCTGATGGCCGGTGCATCGTGCACCAATCCTCCTTACCGCGGGGACGAAGTGCTTGGCGCGGACGAGTTTGTCATGGATTCTTACCGTATCCGCGAAGGCAAGTTCTCCATTTTGCAGATGGAAGGGAAAAATTATGAACAGTTCTCATCGGAGTTTCTCCAAGACTACAAAGATACGATCAATGAAGGGGATGTGCTCCAAGTCGCCATTTACCATCCAACACGCATCGACTTGGCCGCTTCCGTCGAGCAGATCGGTCAGACCGTCGGCTATCGCGTTATGGACGGCAAGATCCAATTGCCTGATTTAGAGTCTGTCGAGGTCAAAGGGCTGACATTGAGCGAAGCCCGTTCCCTGATCCAAGAACGATACAGAGCCCAGATCCGCGACATCGACGTCTTTGTCGCCTACAAAGACCGGATTAAAAAGAAGGTGGAGCTGGCAGGCCTTGTCCAGGTCCCGAACATTCCCGTTGATGGAAGGCTACGCCTCTTTGAAACATTGTCGATTGCCAAGGTGCCGACCAATGCCAACCTCTTTAAAAGCTATGTCATTCGCGATGATGCGCTGCTTCCCGTCGATCTCTACAAGTTGCTGAAAGAAGGGGATATGAGCCAAAACATCGTCATGCGCGGCGGAGACAAGGTCTATATCGCCGATCCTTCCGCTTCGACGCTGATGGTCCTAGGCGAAGTGGGCAAAGAGCGGGTCGTCGATGTGCCAGATGGCTTTATGACATTGAGAAAGGCGATTGCCGAAGCAGGCGGAATTGCCCATACCGGCGATAAGTCGTATATTCAGATCATCCGCGGCAATATCCTCCATCCCAAAATTTATACCTTGCATTGGCAGCATGTCGTCCGTCTTCCCAATGACAGCATGTTGCTCATTCCGGGCGATATCGTCTACGTCGCTGCAACGCCGATCACAGAATGGAACCGTTTTGTCAATCAACTGATTCCTACGTTCATTGCTCTCGACCTTGTGACCAAAGGGATCAAATCTGTAGGGGTTAACATACCATGAAAAACCAATCCGACGAGATCATTCTCTGCATGTCCGATCTAAAGAGGCTGTTCAATAAGGCCCTTCCCAAGATCAAAAAGGCAGGACTGATCGGAGCTTCTGCCGCGTTCCTTTTTATTCTGGTCAAAGAACCCCGCTTTATTGCAGAAGCTACCTTTAAACAAGCTTCGCCCGTCCATGAAGTTGGAATGCAGCTCAGAGATTTGTTCCAAACCGGAAGCGCCAATTACGGACAGGAAACAGGTGTTGCGGCATTGTTGGCCTCTCGGGTCGTTTTGCGCGATGCCGTTGAAGAACTGGGGCTGCAAGTCAAATGGGACCGCCATTTCCGCATCACAAGGCTGTTGGGAAGGATATGGGAGAACATCAGCTTAGAGCTGGGAAGCCCTCTTGCCGATGTGGATGAGTTTGTCTTTAAAAAAGTGAAATATGATGGGGAAAAAGCGAAAGTCCTCTTCATTAAAGTCCTTAATGACGGCTCATTCAAGCTCCTCGATGAAAACCGGGTCGAGCTCGGAAAATGGAACCTTCACGAGAAGATCTCCCTCCCATTCTTTACCGGATGCCTGACCAAGATGCCCTCTTTCGTAGGAGGCAATAAGATCTATCGCCTCAATATTTTGCCCTGGACAGATGTCGTTGCATCGGTCAGGTCGCGTTTAACCGTGAAGTCATTAAAAGAAGAACGCCGCCTTTTTACCCTCAAGTTTTCCGATCGGAACAGGTACCTTGCCGCGGATTTCCTCAACCAAGCGATGAAAAGCTGCCAGAAGGTGATCCATAATGAAAACGAAGAAATTGCTTCCGCTCAATTGTCTTACTTGAAAAAACGCCAGGAAGAGCTAGCTCTGAAATGGGATGACTCCTTGCAAGAGCATGTCGCCTATTTGAAAGACAACTTGAACGGAGGCGGCTACCTAAGCTTCGCGCAAGAATATGACTATCTTCAAGAACCGCAGAGCAATTATTCTTCACGACTATTAGACATCGACTTCGAGCTGACAAGGCTCGAGTCTCAAGACGCCGAATCAGAAAAAAACCTGAAAAAAACGCCGCGCATTCACAAAGATTTTTCCGATATCAAGAAGCCGTTGCTCCAAATTTCAACCATAAAAAACGGCGCTAGCGTCATCCTCGAAGAGCAGAAAAAAGAGATCGATGAAAGGCTGTTGGCCTTGGAGCTCGATGAGAAACACCTCCAAGAAAGCGGGATGATCGATTCTCACCCCAAATTAGAGACCGCGATGGAAGGGGAAGTTGTTGCGCTCTCGGAACAGCAGGAAGAAGCTTCGAGGCTTTTAGAGCTTTTGGAAAATGGCAAAGAGGTCGCAACGGGACTTGACTTGCTCAACGACCCGAAAAGCATCGTAGCGATATGGGCCAAGCAGATCGCTTCCCAACAAAAGAACTACGCGCAAAATTCCCACGATAAAAACCCTCTATTTTCCAGAGAAAAAGAGCAGATTAAAGACTACATCGAGCAAACGGCAAGAAAAATAAAGATCTTGCAGGACAACATCGCCTTGCATGCGTCGACGGCCCACGAGTTTGAAGGACTTACTCTAGAAACAGCGCAGCGCCTCTACCTCGACTACAACAACCAGCGAGATTCCCTGCAAGCCCAGCTCAAGCAGCTCGTCTATCTTTCCGAGCAGCTCTATCAGCCCCAATTTGAGCTCAGTTCGATCACGACGATCCTATCCGATCCCGTTACGCAAGGGCTTGTCCTCCAAGCAGGAGACACGGCAGTCCGCCTCCAAGATGCTAATAACCGGAGCCTGCGCGAACAGGACCACCTCAAAGAAACTCTGCACACGCAGAAATCGTTTATCTCCCAGCACCTTTTGCAGGTCATTGAGCTTACCAAGCTCCGCGCCAAGCTTACCGAAGACAAGATCGCCTCTTTGCGCAAGACCACCATTGGTTTGCTGAAACAGGAAAAACAGCTCTTGCAGCAGCAGCTCGATCAGATCAGCCGCAAAATGGAAGACCTGCCGGAAAAATGGCGCCGCGAGAATGTCCTCCTACTCAAAAAAGAACTGGGAATGAAGATGATTGAAGGGCTGACCCATCTGATGGAGAACAAGAGCATCGATCGCCACCTTTTCCAAGTCGGTTCCAAACCTTTCGAATATGCCATTGCTCCCGTCAATCCGAAAAGCCCCCAGCTCCTTAAGTATGCCCTGATGGGTTGTATCCTGGGCGCATTCGGCTGCTACTTTTTTTACCTTTCGCGGTCCCTTGTCAAGGGGATGCCCGTTTCCCACGAAATGTTCCTTTCTTCCGGACTAAACAGCTGCGGCCCGCTTTCCACTTATTGCCATGCGACAGTCGATCAAATATCCCATACCGATTTGGAAACGCTGCGCCGCCTCAGCCAGTTCCTTTTGAACCTCAAGCAGAAGGGGATTTGCTGCACCATCATTGGAGGCAAAAATCCCGATTTTTCCTCAACGCTAGCCCAATTGCTTTCGATGCAGCAATGCCGCGTCCTTGTCGTCCAGTATGTCTTCGATAAACCCGTACATCCTGAGGATGCTCCCGGATTATGGCAGTACCTTCAAGGTGAAGTTCAAAGTTGCCCGATCCGTAAGCAGCTTTCTTTTGATTTTGTTCCGAGCGGAGGAACGACCCGGCACAGCGTCGAGCTGCTCAGCAACCCGAAACTCTCCGCATTTTTAACATCCGCTAAAAGCCAATATGATGTGGTCCTGTTCTATAGCAGCGCAGAGCCTGCCGATGTGGAAGGCCAGGCCCTTCTCAACATCGCCGATGCTGCCATCATTGCAGCCAACGCAGAGAAAAAAGAAGACTTTTTCCTCTACGATGCGTGGGCTGCTGGGAAGCAAAAAGAATGCGTGGCCTTTGTCGACTTGAGCTAAGCTCGACTTTTCAACTTTTTAGGGCTCCTTGCCTCGTCCATTCGCCCACTGACGTTCGATCTATGGTCGAGCTAAGTCGGAGACTTCAGGGAGGGCCAAAAGAGATGTTGTTAGTGCGTATGTACTGATTGACCAGAGGTCTTACAGCCTCAAGATAACTGGATCCCATCGCATCGTGCGGATGCTTCCCATCGGCATGCCGGTTGACGACGATCACCTCAGGACGATCTGAACCGATCAGTTCAGAATTCACCGCCAGATGGGGAACAGCATCATCTAGAATAATGATATTGAACGCCCGCAGGCAAGATGTGTTTTCGATAATATGCCCAGGTGCGATCGCAATTACGTAAATGCGCTTCTGCAAGTGTTCCGGCAGCTGTTGCAATGCTGCATGAACATCGATCGCTCCGCGGCTCGTGCAGAGCTGCAGGAACTTTTCATCCGGATTGCTCCTTGCAAAAAACTCCGACCAGTTTTGGACGAGCA
>JAFEGV010000105.1 GCA_018239665.1 Verrucomicrobiota bacterium
TATCCATCTAAGATCCGATCATAAAAGTTTTGGGCCTTCTTGATCGCCATGATCTGGTCTTCAAGGTCTTGCTCTTCCCGCCCCGTCTGATGGGTAGGCCCTGCAATGGCGGAGAAAGCCGTTTCTTCATTAAGGATAAAATCCTTCAAGAGCAAAGACCTTAAGCCTAAGCTCGAGCGGGAGTAGCGGGAGAAGAGAGCACCTTTGATGACCTCAGGCAAATTGCGCAGCACAAATACATTGCTGGATGTGTTTGTCACATACCGTTCCAAAATTTTTATTTGGCTTTCTGTGAACTCTTCATAGCCCTCAATCATTGGTCAACCTCAATGGTAAATCTGAATTTATTAAATCAGGGTGGCATATTCCTTTTGACACTTCAAGAGAAAATTGGCTCTGTCCATTTTTTGTTGAAAATTTTACGGAAGCCTCTTACCTTCCGTAATCGTTCCGTTGACTTGCATCTAACTAAAAACCCAGAAAATTGCTTTACGCGAATAATTTTGAATGAAAAAGCATTTTATCCTGATTTTATTATCCTTTTTGACTTTTGCATTTGGAACTTCTGACAACATTCCAGAACCCTATAAAAGCGCTACGCTGCTTCCATTTTCTTCGCATGGATGGTACCCCAATGGACCTCAGCTAGAAATCTTGATCCGGCAATTTCAGGTCCGAGACATTATTGAAGTAGGGTGCTGGCTTGGACTTTCGACACGACACATGGCCTCACACTTGCCTCAAGAAGGCAAGCTATATGCGATCGACCATTGGCTCGGTTCCGCAGAGCATCAGCCGGGAATGGAGCATTGGAGGCCTGAACTTGGCCAGCTATATGAATATTTTCTTTCCAATGTCATTCAGGCAGGACTCACGGATAAAATCATCCCTATTAGAATGGATAGTCTAGTTGCCGCAGCGTCGCTAGATGTTCAAGCAGACCTCATCTACATCGATGCAAACCATGAAACTGCTGCCGTTTACGCTGATTTAGCAGCTTGGCATCCCCATTTGAGGCCCCATGGAATTCTTTGCGGGGACGACTGGAACTGGCCGACCGTTAGAGCGGCCGTAGAAGCGTTTGCTCAGGAAAAGGGTTTGACCATCGAAGCTTCGGAGCATTTTTGGAAGTTGTCGCTCTAAAAAATATGAGATTCTTTGTGTAATAGACAAATTTCAAACGGGCAGTCTAGACTCAAGAACTTATCACAAGGCGGGGCAAATGAACATATCTCATCGCAAATCTTTAAATTCATGCGCGTCCCTTGATCTTACTGGTTCAAACTTAGCCGCCATTCCCAAAGAGATGTTCGATCAAACTCAACTTGAAGAAATATGGTTGGACGATAACCAGATAAGCGAAATTCCTAAAAATATTATTTGTTTATCATCTTTGAAAAATCTCAGTATTTACAAAAACCGGCTATCCTCTCTTCCTCCCGATCTTTTTCAAATGACCCATCTTGAAAAGATCAATGCCAGCGTCAATCAACTCTCGTTTTTATCAGAGGACATTGGAAATCTAGAAAATTTAATCGTTCTCGACCTCAATTATAATCATTTAAAGGCACTGCCCTCATCTCTAGGCAATCTGAAACAACTGCGCTTTCTCTTATTAGCAAGCAATGAACTAACCACTCTTCCTGACGCTCTATCTGGTGTTGGCAGTTTGATGTATTTGAATATCACTCACAATCTCTTTTCTACTCTGCCTTCATGGATCGGCCTCTTGAAAAACCTTGTAGAATTGCGCCTGCAAAACAATTCATTGTCTACACTCCCTGAATCGATTGGGAATCTCAAGAATCTGAAAGAACTTTATGCAATGAATAATAAAATTAGCCAGTTGCCAAATTCTATAGGAAAAATCAAAAATCTCAGAAAGCTCATGTTAGAGAACAATCAACTTGAGGAAATTCCAGACAGCATCGGAGAACTGGAAAATCTAAAAGAGCTTGATCTAAGAACGAATCGGTTAACCCATTTGCCCTCCTCAATAGGGAGGTTGAAGTCTCTTCGACTTTTAGACCTAAGAGATAATCAACTGACTGATTTACCTGAGGAAATCCAAAATCTTGCCTACCTCGAAAAAATCGATGTGAGGCTAAATAAAGGTTTGAGGATTCCAAACTGGATTTCCGATCTCGAAAAAAGAGGATGCATTGTCTACTACTAAAGAAGAACCAGAAAATCGACTGAAACTTTTTATTGAGATAGGTTCAAAGCTCACCTTTGAGTTGTGGACAAATTTCAAACTAACCGTCTAGACTCAAAAGAATTTATTGCTTCTCATGGAGAATTCCTATGCATAAAAGACCAAGGCGCAACCGCAAGACCCCGGCCATTCGATCTCTTGTTGAAGAAACGATTTTACGCCCTGCAGATTTTGTCGCCCCCTTCTTTGTTCTCCCCGGGAACAACCAAAGAGTCCCCATTACGAGCATGCCCGGCGTCGAGCGTCTTTCGATCGACCACATCCTTAAGCAAGCGGAAGCGCTGCATGCAGCCGGAGTGCCGGCCATCGGCATATTCCCTGTTCTCGGTTCTGAGAATAAAGACCTGCACGCTTCCGCGGCTCTGCATGAAGATGGGCTCATTCCTCAATCGGTTGCCATCTTAAAGCGGGAAATTCCATCTCTGTGCGTGATCACCGACCTAGCATTAGATCCCTTCACATCGCATGGCCATGATGGGATAGTGAACGACAAGGGGGAGGTGCTCAATGACGCTACAGTCGAAATCCTCGCTAAGATGGCAGTCGTCCATGCCCAAGCAGGAGCCGACCTTGTCGCCCCGAGCGATATGATGGACGGAAGGGTCAAAGCGATCCGTTCCATGCTCGATGAGAATAGGCATCATGACGTCGGCATTCTTTCCTACACGGCAAAATATGCCTCCAGCTTATATTCCCCTTTCCGCGACGCATTGGGGTCCCAGCTCAAGTTTGGGGACAAAAAAACCTATCAGATGAATCCTGCAAATATCCGCGAAGCTCTTCTGGAAGCGACCCTTGACGAAGAAGAAGGCGCCGATATGCTGATGGTCAAGCCCGCCCTGTTTTATCTCGACGTGATCTCTCAGATGCGCGCCCACTCGAAGCTGCCGATCTGCGCCTACCATGTCAGCGGCGAGTACGCCATGGTGATGGCAGCCGATGAAAAAGGGTATTGCGATGCGAACAAAGTGTTCTATGAGGCCCTGCTGAGCATCAAACGCGCCGGCGCCGACTTTATTTTTTCCTATGCAGTGCCTAAGGTGCTTAAAATGATCGGATCTTAGTACTTATTTTCCCATCTCCAATATACTGCTCTGCATCCATCTGCAGGAATTTCATTAGGATAATCAATCCTTAAAATTTGCGATTCCATCACGTAATCGGGAAAGGAAATTATAGAATCATGAATCGCTGCTTTTGCTAAGTATAAATCTACATCTGAAATTTCCCCATCGTAATAGAAATGCGAGATCAATTTTTTATGATCTGGATCTATGCTTACTCGCACCCTACGCAAAGCTGGAGAGACTTTTCCTAAAAGAGCTTCTTGCATATCAAGACAAAAGATATGAAGAGGCTTTACCGGTTCTTTGAGGAGAAACAACTTATCCTCCATTTTGATTGTGGGCAAATTTGGTTCATGTCTCAAATAAGCTAACCTCCCTTGGATTGGAATTTCTTTTGGAAAATCTAGTTGAACCGAATTGTCCCCAACAACGACATAATCAAAGGGAAATATATCAACCTCAACAGCTGCTATACTTGCTAAGTCAAATAATTCATCCGTTATTTCTCCATCGTAAAAAAACACGATGGATAATTCGGCCTTTTCTGGATTAATGTCGACCGTAACAGCCCGCAATTGAGGAGTAACCGCTTTTAACATTGCCCCCTGCACACTTAGAAGCAGTTCATACATGGGAGGCATCACGCCTGGCATCATTTCGAGCCTCCTTTCCGAAGAGTTGGTACAAATCGCCGCACCCTTTCGAGCATTCGATCGTCATTCCTCAATAACAAATCGTTCTTAAATCATCGGAAACGTCAGACCAGACAATTAATGGTAAGAGCAAAAAGGAAATAAGAATAGGCAGCATGTAGCCCTCACTCAACAAAATCAGCAAAATTTTTAATGAATGATTTTAACAAACGAAAGGAATTATGCAATGAGAATAGCTCGACACTTGCAACTCCTTCAATAGTTATACCGCTCCTTCTCTAAGGTCCAATAGAGCTGCTTGCCTGTTGCCGCGCGGGCGCCGACATCTCGCAGCCATGCCGACATGGCATAACTTAAATAAGTGCGGCTGCTCTGCTTCATGAACATGTCGAGCGGCATGTTGAAGATAAAGCCCTTATCATAATAAGTGTGGCCGTTGACATGGTCGTGGCCGTTGGTGACGGTGTACCAAAGGGCAAAGCGGAGCCCGCTCTTGAAATACCGGCCCACTTCAAATCTTGCCCCCTTGTCTTTGGCAAGGAATTGTCCGGCTGTGATCAACAGGTCCATGTTCAACGGCTTAAAGTCGTAGTACAGATCGAGAAAATACTGGATCCCGACAAATGGGATGTTCTTAAGGTGCCCATCGCGATACTCTCGGACCGTACGGGAAAATTTGATCCCATGGTAGTCCCTTTTCATCACAGCTGCGAATTCAAGCCCGACCGCCCAGTTTGAGCCGACAGGATAATAGAGAAGTTCTGTTGCCGCTCCCCCGTATGCAGGCTCAAAATAGCCTGTTGCCAGCCGGTAATACCACCCTTTATTAAAGCTCCAGCTCTTTTGTAAAAAGGCTTGCTCCATCGAAAAGGAGTTCGCTTGATAATACTTCATCGAATCGGTCCGCACGTTCGGCAGCTTAGACGGGTTCAAGCGATCGGGGCTTCCCAATCCTGACATGCTGGAGGCGAGCGCATAGCTAATGGTAAAACGGTAATACACCTGATTAAAAATGTAGCCCTCAGGATAGGCAACGGCGCTCAAGTTATACTTAAACTTTCCGGAAGCCGCTCCGAAAAATGTCAGCAGGCGGGGCAAGACCGTGAACGTCCAAATCGGCTTTTTCCTTTGAAACAGCAGCGCGGCATCGTATTCGTTCGGCGTCGATGGAGGATCGCGCATGGGCCCTACAGTCTGAAGTTCAAAATCGCTGATCTGCCCCAAGCGCCATCTGCGCAAGTCCTCTGTCCGGAAATAGTAGGCCTGGCAGGGGACCGCATCGGCTTCGATAACGACGATCACCGACTTGATATTGGAAGGCGTCAACGCCGCGAGCACATGCTCGACGCGCAAGCGGACGACCTTCTCTTCCCGATAACGGTTGTTGACGACTTTGAGCCAGAGCGTCCTATTGCCGTCCGCATCGAACATTAAGAACGCCGTATAGAGGTCCAATCCTTGATCGCTTAAAGCATAGGTCAGCTCTTGCACAAACTCCTCTTCGAGGCGGTGGGTTCCTAAAGGCTCCGTATCGACGGGAGATTGATAAGTGCTTGGATCATCAACTTTTGGAAAGAACCCATCGGAAGTGCCGATCGGATAGCGCAGAGATGCAGAGGCTGCGACATCCGTTCCCCTCACGCTGCTGACAGAGAGCTGGAGCGCGTCCCATCCGACAAAGGAAACTCCTCCATTGATCCTCGACTTGACCTTTCTTCCGCTGGGGTGCTCATGAGGATGCTTTTTGTAATCCGTGGCGTCGTATTCAGCGACGAAGGATAGATCTTTTAGAAGAGGGGCCTTCAAATGGCGGAAAGGCGACCAGGCAACCCCTCCGAAAAAACCCTTGATCCTCTGCTTTCCCCACCCAAGGGTACACTCCAGGTTCCAATCCAAAAACTGTTTTGTCATCACGACATATTGGGAGTTGAACCTCTTGGTTCCGATGAAGTCGTCCGCTCCGACTGCAATCGTCGGAAGCATCGGAAACCCATCTTGAGGCGTAAGAACGCCGATTTTGATGTTCCCGATCCTCTCTGCGTCATCTCCAAACCCCTCATGGCCAAAGTTCGGTTCGGAAACTCCATTATAAACGCGGTAGTTGGCCGACAGCTCCACCCTGTCTAAAATCTGAAAATTCACGCCATATATTGTGTATGGAGGCACATAAGCGCCGCCAATCCCGACAACTCCCGCTTTAGGCATTCTGCCCGACGGCATAACAAAGTAACCGCCGACCATGGAATAATTATAGAAGAAAGGGAGCTGATCGTTGACCTGCTTGTTGATCTTATCGACCAGTTCAAGGTCTCGAAAAAGCGAATCGTTGTAAGTTTGATCGAAGATGTCTTTGGAGCTAGAGAGAGTTGCAAGGATCGCAGATGCGTCTTCAAAAAGAGGCTCCGCAACTATCTCCTCAGACTGCGCAATCAGTAAGCCGAAAGGAAAGACAAGGGCAAAAAGAGTTGTAAGAAATTTTTTCACTGGGTGCTTTGTCATGTCCGAAATAGAAATGGAAGGGCCAAAATTAAAGAGAAACTTTGTTTTTTGCAAGCAGAGGAGCTGC
>JAFEGV010000106.1 GCA_018239665.1 Verrucomicrobiota bacterium
TCGCTCCGCCTCCATTTTTGGCACATATTTCCAGTGCAGACATCACTGAGCATGTGCAACAAGTGAAAGGAATTGAGGAACTCACACCGGAAGATTGCGCAGCTTTGGTGCAACAGATCCCTGGCTACTCAGATATAAATGAAGAGACAGTTCTAGCTCACTCAGATAACAGCTCGGCGGATTGACCTCCCTCCTGAAAAAAACCCATGGGGATTTCCCCATGGGTTCTTTTTCAGTTTGATCCGGCCTAAGCTGACAAAACGCCTAGAAACCGTAGATAAATTCAATCTCATACTGCTTGAAGCGTCGATGCGGACCAATATTATTGTCCAAAGTAATCGACTGCTGCCAGCTTTGCTGAAGATCGAGCTGGTTCGTCAGCAACCAGTCCAGGGTTAACTGGAACCCGCGGTAGTTGACATTTCCACGTGCGTTTTCTCGGGTATTAGCTGCACCCGTTCCATTGGTATCCACTGTGTAAAAACCAACGTCGGCAGCATTGCCTAAACCAATCCCCTGAACATCGAAATCGGGAACGCACTGCGCTTCGAGGACTTGATAGTTGACATCGAGGGCCCAGTCCCATTGTTTCTTCAATTCGCCAATTGAAAACCCGGCATATCCACCCCAATTTTGTTTGGTGTGGTTGGTCAATTTGATGCTCTTTGCTGCATGATTGTAAAGAGCGGCTGCATAGACTTGAACGACCTTGCCAAAAGTTTTCGGAACGAATCGGTAGCCTAAAAGAAGCTGGGACACAATAAAGTCGAAACGGTGCTGATTGACTTTTTTATGGAAATGCTTGGTATCCCAATCGGTCAATGAATACTTGGCATACATGCCGGATCCGCCGATATTGAAGATCCCCGTCTCTCCTAAATAGCCAAATTGATCTTTGCCGTCGTTGATGATAAAAACGCCAAGGTGGAGATAGTAATCGCCGACCGAATCGATGCTTTGATCATACTTATACCAAAGCCCGTCAAAGAAAGTATTAAACTCGATTTTGGAATCAACGATCGACGACATCCGGCGGCGGCCCGCTTCGAAATCCATCGTGTAAGTGTCGGCGTCGACCATGCGCACGCCCCAATAGGCGCGCTCGAGCTTAAGCTTATTGAGCGTTCCAGAAAACACGCCTGCATCGTTGTCAAATTCGAGCTTTACGGAAGCCCAAGACCTCTCTGTACGATAGTCGAACATCAGGTTGACTTCGATGTCAAAGGCGTCGCTAGGGCGGAATCCCTCCCTGCCTCGCTGATTGACACCATTGACAGTTTCAACCGTTCCTTGGTACTCGGTCCGCACTTCACCGGCGATGGAAAGAGCTCCGCCAAGTTCGCGGACGGTGACTTGCCGCTTCGTGTTGATCCATTCGCGCAGCGCATTGATATCTTTTTGGTCGATATCATCCCCATCGTCGATCGTGCTCGCTTGTAATACGGAAGAAAAGCAAACAGTCGCGCACAGATAGAAAAAACGGCGCATTAACGGGTTAATATTCATCATAGTGGCTCCTTATCCCTATCCTGCACGATGCTGAATTGATCTGAAGAAAATTCATTCCGATGCCTTAACAGGTCCCGAGAAATGATCAAAATTGCAACGTCGGTTTCGAAAGACTCAAGGCTTTATATAGGGAATCTTAATTATTTGCAAAGGGAAACTAGATCGGAACCGCGCCGTCAGAAACGGATGTCGGCGCTGGCAGTGATGCCAGTTTCGTCATAGAGCCGAGCTTCAAAATTGATGTTAAGCGCCCGGTCAAACGAGAGTCCTAACCCTAAAAAAACACCCATCGGGTGTTTGTTTTTCATAGTGAAATGCTTGTCTGGAAAAATCCAGCTGAGCGCTTTTAAATGATGGAATTTTGCCCGCACGTCGGAGTATTTCAGTCCGGCGTAGGGGATAAAGAGCTTGATCCGGTGAGAAACTCCAAGTCCAACCTGCCACTCCCGATAATGATAGAAGGCCCCTTCAGGATGGAGCGACTTCCCATTGAGCTTTAATGAATGGATGTGCGGATTGAATTGAAAATATTTTGCATCGATCCCTAGCTGGGTATCGCCCCAGTAGGCCAGGATCGCCCTTCCGCCAACGGTCCATGCAAAGCATTGGTGCGTCTGAAACTTTAATCGCACATCAGAATACGGCCTGTAATGGATATCCGCTTCTTCAGCTCCAAACAGACCATAGAGTTCGACGCGGTCGTTGCATCCCAAAGTAAGCGAGCCAAAATTTCCCATTGCCGCATAGTCTTTTACCTCACGCTTCAGGCGAGGCCTATGCTCATGCACCGTCAAATTCCGGTCAATGACGTCATCCCACTCATAACCCGCCTTGATCGTTACCCAAGCGTCCTTTTTAAAGAATAGTCCCTGTTCCGGCATCATAGGAAAACTCGGATTGCCGTTATAAAGCGCTTCCATCCTGCCAAACGGAAGCAGGCTGACGGCTAAAATGAACAGGAAAAGATTTTGCAGACGACTTTTCATAACCATCAATATTCCATTGCGTCAGAGGGAGTTGCAATACTTGCTTCGCGGTCCAAATTCGATGATTTCAAAGCGCGGATTTCTACCCGAATGAAGTTTTGCAACTCCCTCGTTAACCTAGCAAAATCCTAATGAACTTTCTACGAAAAAAGTTTTTAAAAAGGGAAAGGTCGTGATAGGATTTTGTTTTATATTAAGCTTTTAGAGGAACCCAATGGGAACGGCTTCATTAAGAAAAAAACCAATACATTCTGTTTTTAATAACAAATTCCACGCATGGATCATTTGGCTTCTTAGCGCCTTGTTCATGTTTTATAAGTATGCTCTGGAAGTATCTCCAAGCGTCATGACCGGGACGCTCATGAGCACCTTTAAGATCAGCGGAACGCAGCTGGGAAATCTCGCAGCTTGTTATTTTTACGCCTACCTCTTGCTCCAAATCCCTGCCGGCCTGCTGCTGGATAAGATAGGTCCGCGAAAAGTGACGACGGTGGCGATCGCTCTGTGCGCAGCGGGAAGTTTGATCTTTTCAAAAGCAGATACCCTGCTCATGGCAGGAATCGGACGCTTCTTGACCGGGGCCGGAGCTGCATTTGCCGCTGTCAACTGCCTAAAGCTGATCGCCAACTGGTTCCCTTTTAAGCAATTTGCATTTATGGCGGGCCTCATGATGACCGTTGCGATGCTGGGAGCGGTCGGCGGGCAAGCGCCGCTTGCAAGCTTTATTGACGCCATGGACTGGCGATCTGCGATGGAGGCCATCAGCATTGCAGGTCTTATCCTCGCCGCTCTGTTTTGGCTGGTTGTTCGCGATATGTCTCCAAGCCATAAAAAGGAACGGCATATCGTCAGCCAAAGCATCTCTTTTATCGACTCTCTGAAGAAAGTTCTTAAAAATCGCCAAGGCTGGTGGCTCTCGATTTATAGCGGCTTTGCATTCGCTCCGGTGATGATTTTCGGCGGACTTTGGGGAGTGGCCTTCACATCGGAAGCCTTTGGGCTCAATCAAAACCTGTCGGCGCAAGCGGTTTCGTTAATTTTTATCGGCTTTGCAGTCGGAGCGCCCACCTTTGGATGGTTCTCGGATTGGATCGGCAGAAGAAAAATCGTCATGTTCTGGGGAACTTTGATCGGGCTGTTCAGCATCTCCGCCGTCATCTATTTTCCAGGGCTTACGCGCAACTCCCTTATGATGCTGCTATTTTTATTCGGTTTTTCCATCAGCAGTTTTCTCCTTTGCTTTACAATGATCCGGGAAATCAGCATGCCGATCCTGGCTGCAACAGCGATAGGCTTCATGAACGCCTTCGACTCCCTATTCGGCGCGTTTTCCGACCCTATGACCGGCTTTTTCCTCGATCTTGGGTGGGATGGAAAACTCGTCGAGGGAGCAAGGATCTTTTCTGTGAGCGCCTATCAAGCGGCATTCCTGACCCTTCCCATTTATTTGGCAATCGCTCTGCTTTCCCTATTCAAAATCAAGGAGACGTACTGCAAGTCTTCATTCCCAACGCAATTGCCGTAAAGCTGAGTTAAAAGCATAACCGGATGGCAGGTGAGCCCTCATAGAAGAGCGCATCCTGCCCATCTTAAATCCTGTTATTCTTTTTTTTCTTCTGAACTTAATGTAATCACGATCACAAATCAGACACGGCCAATAAGAACTATGCTCGAGGTCTAGTGTCTAACACGCTCGTCTGGATAGAATATTCGGAAGGACGGACATAAACGGACCAAGCTTTTTTATCTGCCCCATTGATCCAATGCTGCCAGGAGCTCATCGGCATTCCTTGAGAGGCAGTCCGGTCCACTCTCCACAGCTCAAGCCTTCCGGTGCCGGGATTGATCACAAATCCAAAATAGTAATTAGCCCAATTTGTATCCGCAAATATAAACGGCGTTGGAGCGCTGATATTGAGAAAACGGGCATGCTGCGCAATATGCTGATGCAGATCGAATGAATATCCAATCTTTTGATGGGCCTTGATCCAACAGAGTTTTGCCGCCTCCTTAATCATTTTTCCAGTCATGAGAGGAGATGGAACGTCTGCGAAGGCGCTCATAGCAGCCCCTATCTTCTCATCAAACCGGTCGGCAAACAGTCTCCGCAAGATCACCTTGAACTCCCGTCCGGGGACAATGGGCAGGGTCTGGTAAAGGAAAGAATCGATCTTATCGGCAGCTATTCTCTTGTATTCGGCATTAGGCGAAGCCTGTGCCGAGATCAGGCAATCAAGGAGTTTTGTTCTAAACGCCGCGATTTTCAGAGGATCCTGAGTTGGGGCATATTTCTTATGCAGATGATGGCTTAGAATTGGAGGGAGCTCGGCAGAAAACAGATCGATCAATAGCTGCTGTTCTTGAGCGTCCAATAGCATCCTTGCATAAAACTGGTGGCTGGGAGAAAACACCTGATCGCGGACCCAAGTATAGGTAAAGCCCTCCTCTTGCCACCCCTCTTTGTAAAAACGAATGGAAGGTTGCAAGAGAAAGGCGTGAGAGGGGGAAGCCATCAGCAATGACTCCTGCGAATTTTTAACAAAGGGATCGGTCACATACGGAGGCTGATTTTTAATGCAGTCGATCAAAAAAATGAGCAGTTCGGTCTCATTTTCTACCCATCGGCTCTCTTCGGTCAACTCGCCTTGACGGCGGTAATAGGTCTTCAGCAGCGTCGTCATCGTCCCGCCCGACGTATAGACCCAAGGCTTTTTTTCCTCAGTTTTAGCCGCGGGACTCCCGCTAAGATGAGCTTTGGCCATCCTTTGAAGCGCCGTCTCTAAAAAGAGCGGAGTGCGCACGTGGCTGACGATGGCCGAGGTGATCCCTAATACTTCCCTGTCTCCGCCTTCCCACTCGCAATTGGCGGCAATTTCCGATTCGGTGGCATTGAAAAAATCGGCGAGCGATTCCACATATTGGTCCGCATTGTAGATCAACGTCCAAAGGGCGGGATCGCTCCTTCCATGTTTATAGACAAGCCGGAAGCCTGCAGGGCTATCATCGTAAATGTCGCCTTGCACATCCTGCATTTCCGCATCGTAGATCTCCTGGAAATACTCAGGAAATTTCGCATCGTATTGCTTAACTAAAAAGGCGAACAAATTCGAATAATTGGAACCGATGGCGTAGCTCTTATCCCTCATTTCCAAGCAGGCCCGCATATGGTAGGCCCTGCTTTGAAATTCCGCTTGAAGCCGCCGCACCTCAGATTCCGAGCCTGCGTTCTTCAGCAGCGCCTCCGTGCCCCTTACCTGATCAAACGCGATCTCATATTCAGTCTGATACTTCTGAATGGTCTGATTCGCTTCGGCGATCTTCTCTTCCAAGAGATGGTAAACCACCTCGCCAATGCCGCCTCGCTCTTCATGATGCAGCCCTAAGCTTGAGTAAAGGTTCCAGCGGGAAAACTCCATTTTCACTTCGGAATAGGATGCCAAGGTAAACTCCCAGGCCTTTAAAAGGGCGTGATCGCTAAAGCCTTTGAATGCCGCCCGGGCTTGCTTTTCAACCCTTCCGAGCTTATGCGCAAGATCGATCTTCTGAGAAGAGCCCGGCGCTGTGTACGATTGGGAGAGTTTGCTGCTTTTTGCGCGCGTCAATTCCAAACGCGCGGCAATCTCGATATCGCCGTCGGTAAGTCCGTACAATTCCAACAGGGCGCGATGAAGAAATTGCTCAACCGTCGCGTTTTTTTCGCCTTTGAGCTCCCAGTCGAGGAGTTCTTTGAGCTTTTCCGCCTTTTGCTCCCAATTCAGCCCTTCTTGAATGAGGCCGGAAATGGTGCACGCGTTCATTAACCCTGGACTTAGCCAAGCCCTGGCCACGCTGTGTTGGCTCACAATCGGCTTTCTCAAATCGCCAATTCCCGTGCTAGGGCTCAACGGAACGGAATACTC
>JAFEGV010000107.1 GCA_018239665.1 Verrucomicrobiota bacterium
GGCCCGTCACGATCAGATGCGAGGAATCGGCAGGCGAGGGGACAAGTTGGAATGCAGTGGAAGAAGATGGCTGGAGATTAAGGGATCCTACCGTCAAGGCCCCGGAAGGATTACCGGGCGCCAGCAGTCCTCCACTCGCTATCGTGACAAGGCCTCCGATTGTTCCCGTCCCTTTTAAATTGCCTCCGGAATTGACCATGACGTCTCCAGGGATCGATCCGTTCACAAGCATGGTTCCTTCATAGACGGTGGACAATCCGGTAAATGTCGGGCTTCCTGTGATCGTCAAGGTCCCCGTTCCATACTTGTTCAAGGGGCGGTTTCCGGTCAGGACCGATGAATCCGGCGTCGAATCATTATTCGCAAGGCCGAACTGAAGCGTTGCAGCGCTTGTGAAATTGCTGGTGACATCATACATCAGCCAGGCGCCTCTTCCCCATGTTCCTGCTAATAGAGCGTCCGCTTTGTTGCTATAGGTCATGTCCATGACAAAGACGTTAGGAAGGCCAAGACCGAACAAGCGCCAATTCGATAAATTGCCCATAGAATCGCTATCGGCGACCGCAATGGTACTTAACGAGGGATCTGAACTGTACCCTCCGACAAGAAAAGCGTTGACGCCGTTATTGGAGATGAACTCCAAGGACCTCACGTAGGCAAGGTTTGCAGGGACTTGCGTCAATGTGGTAAAAGATGTTCCGGAATTGAGCGTTTGATACACCTTTGCCGAATCGGTAGCAAAAAACCGTTGATAGGAGCGGGGATCAAAAACGACCTCTTGAGGAGATGTATTGCCGCTTTGGGTGGCATAGGCCGGCAATAGGGCCAATGAATTGACAACGGTGGCGTCTGTAGTGAAGTAAAGCCCATCGCCGGGAGCGCAAGCGACCAAGGCCTGCAGATTGTCTTGCGTTCCATAAGCAAAATCAATGAAGCTCGAAGTGCTTTTTCCTGCAAGGGTTTGGTTGAACTGCAGCCCTCCCGCATTGTGCGCGATGCTTAAGTCAGAATGAACGTTATCAGCGTCAGGAGAATTGACGGCAAGCCATGTCGGGTCCTTAAGATTGAGGACGATCGGAGACCCTAGTCCATTTAACAACGGGTTGAACTCAACGGCCTGTGAAGTGAGTATCGTTCCTCCCGCATTGTCCATTTGGCGGGCAGATTCATCATTTGATGTGAAATAATACAGGCTGATGGGACTTACTGATTTGTCATCGACGAATACCTGGAACCCGTCGCTCGGGAACTGTTGTGCTGCTGATAGTTGGTTTGGGGTGTTCTGCACACAGATTCCATTATCTTGGCTTGCAGTCAGAGCCAGAAAGTGGTTGGCATCGTATGCGGAACTATAGGCTTCCAGAGTGCCTAGATTGTTCCCGACAAGGCTTTGCCAGACGCCTCCCGTGCCATTTGCATTGGTCCTCAGGGCAATTCCACCATCGGAGGAGACGATCAGGCTCCCATCCGGAAGAGATAAGCTCATCCGCGAATCGGCATGGCTGGCCGATCCATCTGTTCCGACAATCAAAGAGGTCGTTTCCGTACTAGATCCTGTGTATTTTAACCGGTAGACGGTTGCAGGAAAGCCTTGATTGACGGCTGCGCTCGTTGTCGATCCAGTCACATAGACAACCGTTGGGTCGTTCGCATCGATGGTTATGCTCGATTTTCCAGGCGAGGCGTTGAGGAGAAAATCTATTGAGGAGGTGTCTAGCTGGGTCCAAGTCGCCCCTTCATCTAAAGACAAAAAGACGGCCATTGTGTTGTTGACCGGTTGCACAAAAGCGGCAATGGAGCCAGATGGCCCGGTCGCCGCTTTGATCATCGTTTGTACAAAAGGAGTGATCACATTATTGCTTTGCGCAGCGCCAAAGACAGGCTGCCATGTCGATCCTCCGTCTGTGCTCTTATAGAGCGCTGTATCTTGAAGCGTTACTTGTGCTGCAACTGCAGCGTAAAGGGTGGTGTTGGTCGGATCGGTAACTAAAGAGGAGACAGGACCCGTTGCTAGCTGATTTGGGCCTCCTGAAGGAGAAAGATTAAAAGTCGTCCCTGTGTCTGTGCTGACAAATAGTCCGTATCCGGTTGGCGGCTGGGGATTTGTAAATTCATAGGTCGCCGCTAAAATTTTAGGCCCGTTTGCAAGGACATTGACGACCGATTGATTGGCAAGCGTTGTAGAACCTAGAGACGACCAGGAAGATCCTCCATTTGTCGTGTAATATAAACCTGTTGGGTTAGGACCGCCTAATGTTGTGGTAGGGGTAGTTAAAGCAATTCCGCTGCTCGTGATGCCTGTTCCAACAACTAAAGTTTGATGAGTCGGATCGGAAGGATCGAAGGCGATGCTCTGCACGGAAAGGTTCTGTTGCCCGTCTAGCAAAGGCGTCCAGGAAGCCCCAAAGTTATTCGAGCTCCAAACCCCTCCGCTGGTGCTGCACGCATAAATATTCTGTGGATTGCCGGGATTGATCGCAAAAGACTGGATAGCCCCGCTTTGATCCATGTTGGGGCCTGCAGGATCAAAAAGAATAGGCGCGATCAGTGGAGCTGGACCTTGAGGGATAAATGTTTGGGAAGCTGCGAAAAGAGAGGAAGAAGCTGTTGCAATCAGGAGGATGCAGCTATAGCGCAGATGCATAAGTTGTGACCAGTTTTTATTTAAGTCCTGTCTCGAGAACAACTCGGAACCTCGCTTTACCGCTCATCATCAATTCATAGGCCTCGGCAGCTTTTTCAAGCGGAAACACTTGATTCATTGACCGCACGCCTGTGAGAGAGCTAAAGGCCATCGTATCTTGAGAATCTATCGAAGCGCCGCATGGCCAGCCGGCGATGCTCCGCCGTCCTCCTATGAGAAATAAGGGAGATGCCTCTACGGGATCGGCGCCGACTCCCACAATCAGCAGTTTGCCGTCCACTGATAGTCCATTGACAGCAGCGTTTATAGCTTTGCTATTTGTAACGGTTGACAGGATGACCTTAGCTCCTCCCAATTTGATGAGCTCTTCGCTGACCTGTTGGCTTTCGCTATCGATGTAATGATGAGCGCCTAGTTTTTTAGACAGTGGCTGTTTATCTTTACCTCTTGCGATTGCCACAGTGCGAAATCCCATCTTGACGGCATACTGGATGGCGAGATGTCCTAAGCCTCCGATGCCAAGGATCGCAACGAGATTGCCTGCAATGGCCCCGCTGTTTCTCAGCGCGTTGAAAGTAGTGATCCCTGCGCACATTAACGGCGCTGCTTCGACAGCCGAAAGTTCGTCTGGAATCAATGCTAAAGCATCGATTGGCACAATGACATAGTCTGCATAACCCCCGTCATAACTGATGCCAGGAACCTGCATATGGGAGCAAGTCGCAAAGTCTCCGCGACGGCATGATTCGCACGTTTTGCAAGCTCCTCCATTCCATCCAATGCCGACCCTTTGACCTACTTTCCAATCTCCAGCTTCTTCTCCTAATGAGTCAATGATTCCAGCGATCTCATGGCCAGGAACTCTTGGGTATTGGATTCCAGGAAAAGCGCCTTCTTTAGTAAATGAGTCGCTATGGCAAATGCCACAAGCCTGGACTTTAACTCTAACGGTTCCCCTTTTAGGGGAAGGGATCTCTTTTTCAACTACCTCTAAAGGTTTGTTAGGTCCTGGAACTTGAACAGCGCGCATTTTTGCCATTAGGGCCTCCTTGCTAATGGCAATTAATAATCGAGATGATTTTATGGATCAACAAGTATTGGTGGGAGACGAAGTGGAGAAAGTTAGTCTTGATCTATACTGAAACAACCTAAAAGGATCGGGTTCTGACGTCATCGGATTTTCTTCAAAATTCGCATTTTTACTTGTTCCTTGCCTTAGGGCAATGGTCGCTCGCTTCAAATGCAAATAACCCCCTCTAAGCCTCTAATTTGCACAGCTTCAGTTCAACGATCGAAAGAAAAGTGGGCGTAGATATGATCCGTGTGATTTGCAATTGAGCTTGTTTGGCAAGTTCCTGCAACTCCTTCTCGGTTCTTTCACTGCCGGGAAATAGGGTCATTAAAAATAGATCGGTGTCTTTGCTAGGGTGCGGTGAACTGTTTTCAGGAACAACCCCTTCAATAATGAACAGGTTGCTGCCTTCCTTCATTGTTTGACGGATGTTGTTGAGAATTCTAACGCAATCTTCATCGCTCCAATTATGCAAGACGCGTTTCAAGACATAGGTGTCGGCATTTGTTTTAGGCAGCGGCTCAAAAAAACTGCCTCCTTGAGCTTCCCATCGCTTGCAATCGTGTTGGATTTTGCTATTGGAAACGACGTTGTTGAGATCGAACAAAATGCCTCGGATGTCTGAAAAATGGTTCAAAACCTCATTTAAAAACTGCCCTTCTCCACCTCCAATGTCCATCACGGTATGGCCCTTGTTGATGGGCAGGAGGGGAGCGATCAACTTGTCTTCTTCCTGCGTATAAGTTGTCATGTGAGAGTTGAACCGTTTCTCAGCTTCCGGATTTTCAGCCAAGTATTCGAAGTAGGTCTTTCCGTGAAGGATATCAAAGGCAGGTTTGCCGTGGGCAACAGCTTCTCGGATAGCCCCGATCGCATTCCATCTTAGCCCCGGAGTTACAAGCAGGGCATGGCGGATCGACTCAGGGTGTTCATCAGCCAAATAAGCTGACTCGGGATTTAAGGAAAACGTTCCGTTTGGATTTTGGGCAAATATTTGATGGCTCGCCAAATAGCGCAGCAACCGGTAAAGGTGGCGGGGATCGATTTTCAACGCGCTTGACAATTGTTCGGCAGTCTGTTCAGGATTTTTCCATAAAAGGTCGGCAATTCCCAGATCGGCCGCTGCGATGATTGCGCTTGATAGCAAATAAGCGTGGGCAAGAGAGCTGATGCGATCTTTGGGCGTGATCATAAAATCCATCCTTTTTAGGCGGGATTTTATAGAAGAAACAATGGATAAAAGCAATGCTTTACGAAGATCTTGCCAAAGAGATCTTCCAGCAGCGGTGGATCTTTTGATTGTGAAAATCGATCGGGATCGTTTTTTTAGAGATGTCGATGATCGTGCACCCGTTAAACAGGCTCTCGTCAAAATCGAAATCGCGGGAGTTCGTGCTGAAAAAGAGAGTCCCCTCAGGCGATAAAAGCCCCAATGCCTTGTTAATTAAAAAGAGGTAGTCCCTTTGAATATCGAACATCTGGTCCATTTTTTTGGAACGGGAGATCGTCGGAGGATCGATCACGATCAGATCGTAGACGCCCCTCTCCTTGTCGAGGAACTGGAGGCAATCTTCTCGGACAATCTGGTTGTTTGCCAGAGGAAGCGAGTTCAACAGAAAGTTGTCCCTGCTCCAATCGGTGTAGGTGTTCGAAAGGTCCACGCTCTTGGTGGAAAGAGAGCCTGCTGCTGCCGCATGCACGCTGAACGAAGAGGTATAGGCAAAAAGGTTCAGCAGCCGCTTCCCTTTAGCCATTGAGGCCACCAGGCGCCGCGTTTCCCGATGGTCGAGGAAGAGCCCCGTATCGAGATAATCGGTCAAGTTGACCCAGAACTGCAGTCCATGCTCCAAAACGGGAAAAAACTGTTTTGTCTCGCCCGCTTTTTCGTATTGCTCCGTCTTTTCACGCTTCACTCTTGTCCGCCAGAAGACCGACTCGGGCGTTGCAGAGAAAAGCGAGCAGATGGCGCCCATCGCCTCCTCGTAGAGGTCTTGGCGGGGCTCGTCGCTATCGCGGGTGCTGGTAAAATAGTGGACGCAGAAACGCCCGTTGTAAAAATCGATTGCCAGGGGATATTCCTTGATGTCCCTGTCGTAGATCCGAAAGCAATTTGTCTTTGTCCGATTGGCCCATTTTCTCAAATGGCGGTAATTTTTACGGATCCGGTTTTTCAACGCAGAGCTTTTGTCCTCATCATCTGCGACCAATGGTAAAAATAAATCGGGTGTGTTCAAAAGACCTCAAGAATCCAATGATTTTTCAAAGAGCATGGAATGATCTATGGGTTTACGTCCATATTTTTTTGGAGTTGGGAGATCTATATCCCAACTCCGCTAGCCCAATTGCTGGACGCATCTCGAACGGTTAGCTGACCGATGAGGATGGAGAAGACCAGTAATTGTTATCGACAAGGAGGCCCTCGCAGCTGCCGTTGGCGTAATGGGAAGTGAGCTGGTCAAGCCCCATGGAGTCCATGATGCTGTATAGCAGGACCATTCCTAGCACGGCTGTGTCGGGTTTTGCAAACTGGGGGAGCTCTTCCGCCGGCTTGCCGGCGTGCTCACAAATTGCATCCCAGAGTTCTT
>JAFEGV010000108.1 GCA_018239665.1 Verrucomicrobiota bacterium
TCGGCAAGGATGAAAAATTGTTTGTCGGCAACAATCTCAAACACATCTTCATTGTTTGTCCGAATATAGCCCACATCGGTCTTTCCAAAGCTGTCGATTTGATATTGCATGAGTTTCATAGTACATCTTTAGGTTCTTGGAATTTGCCCATAAACAGGATCTCATTGCTTGCCATATCGACGATAAAATAGAGGAAAGGATGGTCGGCAATAAATGGTATCGGAGCTGCAGTCGGAGGGGCTGAGGTGACTCCGATCGCTGCAGCGGTTGCAGCCGCAGCGACAACGCCTGCTTCATCGAGGGCAAAGAGCGCCTCGTGCACCACCTTGCTCAAATACAGGTCGAGTTTTCCATCGATGCCCGAAAAATTAGCTTGGGTTGTGAAAGGGATCTTCATTCCCATATTCTGAAGGATCTGATTGAGGTCTAGCCGCTTTTTCACTGTAAATTTAGGGATTTGGAGGACCAGCCTCTCGCCTTTCATAGCGGTAAGCCATTCCTGAAAAGAATCGCTTAAGTCGTTTTCAATTTGGAGCAGATTGTCTGTCGATCGAGGAAGCAGGAAGACCAAGGACATTCTAGCGCCGTTTTTGCTCTTAAAGGGGAGGCCTGCCATTTGGAACAAATCGTTTTCCAAATAGGCGAAGGACCCTGTTTGCTGCATCATGGGAACCGTGCTCGATGTGTCCGGAGTCGGATAAAAAGGGTTCTTTTTTGTTTTCTTCTCATCAAACGGGCTTATGAAACTTCCTTGGAAATAAACGGCATTTGTCAAAACAAGCCGGGTATTCTCGTCGATATCTCCCTGATGGAGGAGGTCGGTGATCTTGGCGGAGGTCTGATCAGAGACCCAGCGGTTGATCGTTTCCGTTGCAGCGCTTGCTTGTTGAAAATTGATCCGGTCGATCTTTGCCCGGAATGCGCTTTCTAAAGTGTGGCTGTAATCGGAGAGGATGTAGGTCTGCTGATCGACCCAAACGGCATTGGCAAGCTTGAGCTGGTAGCCTGTTGCGTCTTTTGTCTTCGATTCGAGCTGCTGCATTAAAGCCAGGGTCGTGCTTGGAATTTGTTCGCGGTCAAGGTTGAGGCGAAGAGTTGTCTGGATCTCATCGGCAGTCGTTGAACGCGCGCCTAAAAAGACCATCGATAGGCACGTCGAAATCGAGTAGGGGGAGAACACGAGGTTTGAAGGTTCAGAAGGGGCGACTGCTTGATAAAGGAGTGTGGCAAAGTGCGTATGGTCATGAACCATCTGGGCGATGTTGTCTGCGGGGGAATCGACTTCTGCTCCCATGCACGGCAAACAAAAACAGAGAAGGAAAGCGGTGGTTTTTTGGAACAGATGGCGGGAAGGGTTCAGCATTACTACCTCCAAGAATGAAGAGTCTGCAACACCCTTAAGTTACTTCATTCTGTCTCTTGTGTAAATAACTATTTGAGTCAGGAATCGGGAAAGAACATGATGCGGAATGTGCTGAAGGTATTGAAGGTTACGTGCAATGCGAAGGAGGCAAAAAGGGAGCCTTGCCTTTCATAGATGAAGCCGAGGTAGAGGGCAAAGGTGAAGAGCGAGGCGACGAGCGAAATGTTTCCGATCCCTTGGCTTGGCGCAAAATGAAAGAGGGCAAAACAAAGCGAAGAGAGGACAATCGCCCATTTGACAGACATGTAGCGTTTGAAATAGGTCTGGAGAAATCCGCGGAACAAGAACTCTTCGATTGCAGGGGCTGCAAGCAGGATAGTGAACAAGGCGACTGCGAGCATAGGAGGAGAGGAAAGGGTCATTTTGAGATAGCGCACCGCCACTTGCTCATAGTTTTCGAAGCCTGAAAAGATATAAAGCAGCATGTCTACCAGCTGTCCTACTGCAATCACAAGGGGGAAGCTGATGATCCATGTCATGATCCCCATGCAGAAATCCCAGGGAATGGCCTTGCTGTTTGCGACAGAGCGGTCTTTAATGATCCGGCGGACAAGCGACGGCTCTAAAGTTTTAGTGTAAAAATAGAAAAAGAAAAGGGTCAGGAGGATAATTGTAAGCTGCACCCAGCCCATTGCTGTAAATGGGGGGCGCATGTTCTCAATCGAATAGATCGACTGGACAAGATGGACAAGGATCGAGGAGACCACCATCGACATGATCAGATAGATGGCAAAGACGACAATGACGGAAGAGAATTTTAAAACTCCCTTTGCAGGAACGAGGCGGGGATGAAGGGTGAAATATCCTCTGGAAGCTGCCAGCCAGTTTAGGCCAAACGCTAGCAGCCCGAAGAACAGGATTAACTCGACATAGTCAACATAAAGTCCTGCTGTATTCATGCCGTCCTTTTGAGGGAATTGCAAAACTCATTTGCCCGTTAAAATCGTTTTTTTGAGGCTGGCGTATACACGAGAAGTTTCTGCGAATCTTCACAGTGAAGAGCAGGTGAAGTGCCCTTGGGCGCAAACAGTCTCAAAACCATCAATTTTCTCGGGAAAAGCAGTTATGCAACTCCCTCTTTAAAAAGAAATTACTGGCGCGCGGTTAGAAGGATATAGTCTTCAACGCGTGTAGCAATTTCTTTGGTAAATTCTGTGTGGGCAAGGCCCATTGGAGAGATGCTAAAGCTGTCTTCGCCCCATAGCGCTTGATGGAAATTGACATGGGTAAACTGGCGGGGGACGAAATGGCTGTCGTGGACCAGCTCTTGCAGGACCACTTTTGGCTGGTCTCCGCGCAGGTCGAATACTCGAACGCGCATGCTGATGTTAAGATCGGCGGAGCAATATTTCGGGTCGATCGGTTTCTTCTTGTCTTGTCTTAAGACCTCTTCATGCTCGACGAGTTCCAAGAAGACAACGAACTCCTCGTCAGTAAAGGTCCTCTTGATCCAGCTAGTGTCCGCTCCAAAAGGATTTTGCGTTTCTTTGATTTTCTTCAGCGCGGCCCTAGCTTTAGCTGGTTCGACGATATAGAGGTCGTTGTTGCGGGCAAGGCGGTAGTCGAGGGCAGAGGTAAACTCATCGGAAAGGTTCCAGGGCAGATCATTTTTTGTGCTGTCAATGACAGGGACAACAGTAACGATCGGTTTTAAACGGGCGCCTTTCTGATGCAATGCAGCGGTTTCCCCGCCTTGTTTGTGTTCATTGCAGCCGGTTGCAGCAAGAGAAAGAAGAAGACCGGCGATGATTAAGCGAGACATGGAATAGAGCCTCCAGATTGAGTTAGCTTGTAAGTACGCACAAATCCTTCCTGCTCGCGATAGGGTTTGTGCCGTACCTCATTCCACGATAGCAAACATTCCCATTTTTAGAAAGCTTTCACGACAACGGCGGAGTGATCTTTCATCTCATAAGTGTGAGGCATCGGAGCAGATTTCGGGTCTTCCATAAAATCTTGCGGCGATGGAAGGGCGGTGTCGACGACGCGGTACCACTTTTTTCCCAGAGGAGGGTTTGGAAGCGTGATTTTAACAGGAGTAAAGTAAGAGTTAAATGCGACGTAGATGTACTCTTTAGCCTTAGGGTTTTTTAACGTGTAGGCGATGAAGCGGTTTTCTGTTCCCCAGTTAGGCTTTAGAGGAAGAAGCCCATGCCATGCAACTTCTTTGTCGGTTAAGAACTCTGAGCGTTTTAAGATCGGGTTCTTGTGGCGGAAATGGATAAGGAGGTTATAAAATCTTTCAAACTCCTTGTTCTTTTCCAGTTCGTCCCATAGGAACCAGTTCAATTCGTTGTCTTGGCACCAGGTGTTGTTATTTCCATTGCGCGTGTGGCCATATTCGTCTCCCATTAGAATCATGGGCGTCCCAATGGCCAGCATGAGAGCTGTATGGAAATTGCGGATCTGCCTGTCGCGAAGTTTCAGGACCTTCTCATCATCCGTTGGCCCTTCAGCCCCGCAGTTCCAGCTTTCATTGTCATTGGCCCCATCCCGGTTTTCTTCCCCATTCTCCTCATTGTGCTTATCTTGATAAGAGACGAGGTCTTTTAAGGTATAGCCATCATGGGCTGTGACAAAATTGATGCTGTGATAGGGATGCCGGTCGTGGCCGTAGATGTGCTGAGATCCGCACATGACCCAGGCAAACTCGCCTGACAGATCATCCGTTCCCTTAATGAACTTACGGACAGTATCTCGAAACTTGCCGTTCCATTCACACCATTGTCCTTGTCCGGGAAAGCTGCCGACCTGATACAGTCCGCCTGCGTCCCATGCCTCGGCAATCAGCTTGACATTGGCCAAAATCGGATCGTTCGTGATCGCGTCGACGACAAAAGGAGAGGAGAGGGGGGTGCCGTTTTCAGAACGGGTCATGATCGATGCGAGGTCAAAGCGGAAACCGTCGACATGCATCTCGGCAACCCAATAGCGTAAAGAGTCGACGATAAGCTGGGCCACAACGGGATGGTTGCAGTTAAAAGTGTTCCCGGTCCCGGAAAAGTTCAGATAGTCTCCATTGGGGGTTAGCATGTAGTAGATCGAGTTGTCGATGCCCCTGAACGAGAAGCAAGGCCCCTTTGTGCCTCCTTCTGCGGTATGATTGTAGACAACATCTAAAATCACCTCGATCTGATTTTTATGGAGCTCCTTGACGAGAGTTCGGAATTCGTCGATAGCGCCTGTCCATGCGGGCTCTGCTGAAAAACGGTTCATCGGGGCAAAGAAATTGATCGTCGAATAGCCCCATACGTTTTTCAACGGTTCGTCCGTTTTGGGATTTCTAACGTCGATCTCACACTCGTTAAATTCAAAGATCGGCATCAGTTCGATGGCGTTGACCCCCATTTTTTTGAGATAGGGGATTTTCTCCAAAATGCCTAAAAATGTACCCGGGTATTTGACTTTGCTCGAAGGATGCTGGGTAAACGAGCGGACATGCATCTCGTAGATCACCAGGTCCTTTGTCGGCAGGTTGGGAGGAGAGTCGTCTTCCCAATCAAAGGGAGCTTCCACAACCACCCTGCCTAAAGGAAGGGATTGATTGGGATTCAAGACCCCTTTGCCCCATTCATTGCTCGTATGCAATGTTCGGGCGTAGGGATCGGAGACGATGAGCTTGGGATTATAGTGCATCTTCGGGTCGTCGGTCGGACCGCTGATCCGAAAGCCGTAGACAAGTTCTGTCGACGGGAGGTCTTTTACCAGGATGTGCCAGATATAGCCTGTCCTGTTGACTTTAGGGTTGAAAGGGATTTCCGCGAAAAGCTCGAGTTTTTCCGGGAGGTACAAGCACAGCGTCATTTGGATAGCATGTTCGGAAAAGAGGCTGAAATTAAGGCCGTTTTCCTGTTTGCTGACCCCAAGTGGGAAGCAATGCCCCTTGGCGCATGGGAAGGACTTCAATTGGGTCATATTTCTTAACCGTTGACTATCAGTGCTTTTCAAATATACGTAAACTTATTTATTTAAATACAGTAATCGGGGGTATTAAGTAAAACTTTTACTGATTGAGTATTTAACTTTTTACGTGTATAATCGTTTTTATCGCAGCTCGAGTAGGAGGGCGCTTGCTCCTCCATTTTCCCGCTTGGTTTTAACCAATGCGGCTCGATTTTGACAGATGTTTTAGCCGCCTGTTTTCTTCTAAATGAACCGTAGTAGGCCGGTCAAAAGAAATGCAAATTCGAGGAAAACTGCTCGAGCATGTGAAGATTTTTTCTTGAAGATATAAAAGATTCCGCTTATTGTTGCTCGTTATTAAATGAGACAAAAGCTATACTCAAAAGTTCGAACAAAATTAGGAGGACATATCCATGTCGCTGGAGAATGCCAAGGCTAACTTAAAAGAATTCGGTAAGGAACTAAACCTCGAATTGGCATTTGATGAAAACCACACGTGTATATTGGGGATTGATAACACGTTTTCATTGCATTTGACCTATGAACCAAATTCGGATCGTCTTTATCTCTATTCTCCAATCCTCGATGGTCTTCCAAAAGATTCTGCAATCCGTTTACGCCTTTACGAAGCGCTCTTAGAAGGCTCCATGCTCGGCGGCCAAATGGCCGGCGGCGGTATCGGCGTGGCTGTTCCTGAAGAGCTCATCCTGATGCACGCAGTCCTCGAAATGGGCGTGGGCGCTGATCCATCTTCTCTGCGTCGTTTTGCTCCTCTCTTCGTTGAAGCTGTTGAAAAATGGCGCGAAAGAGCGAAAAACGTCTGCGAAGGACGCGATGTGCCAAAAGAAGCTGCTCCGATTGTTCCTGGCGGCGGCGGAAAACCAGGCGAACGCTACATCAAGATCTAATCT
>JAFEGV010000109.1 GCA_018239665.1 Verrucomicrobiota bacterium
GTTCAGGGCCATCCGGATCCCTCTTAGGTTCGGGTATTGCTTGTGCCCTTTGAGCGTTATTTCTACATCGGGAGAATTAAGTTGGGCAAATGCAATGATCGCATGAGGAAAACCGTAGAGGTCCGCTTGTTCTTGGACCCATTTTGTTTCCAAGACTGGATTATGGGGAAAGCCGCCGCATTCCACGTGGACCATCTGGGAAATAGGAACCCCCTTGGTCATCTCCAGATAGTCTTTGCCGAAAAAATTCCGGTTTAACGCTCCATTGGCAAGCTGTGGGAGCCAAGCATATCCGTTGGCTGTATCCCACAGGTGCATATGGGTGTCGATGATTTGTCCTTGGTGCATGGGGCGCCTTATTTCCAGTTTTGCAACTGCCTCAATAAACTTCTCTATATCGAATGAGATGGATTAGTCGATAGAAAAAAACCGGATTTAAGAAGAGGCCCCTTTTTGCCATAGGGTGTTTCATCAAAGTAATTTCCCTTGGGGAGCGTCGGACGCTATTGCAGAGGCTTTCGAAGGACCGATCATTGCAACTGTGAAGAGGGTAGTTCTGCGCTCTGTTTTCCGCATGGTGGAAATTTTTTTTGAAAATTTCCGCAAAAAATGAAGATTATTCTTGCAGGAATTTAAAAAAGGTTTTACACCCAGAGTAGAAGATTTGGAACCGCTATATTTCAATCTTCCCAAAACACTCCACTTTGAAAGAGGGAAATATTTATGGCTAAGAAGAAAAAAGCTGCTACCAAAAAAAGGGTCGCAAAAAAGAAGACGACAAAAAAAAGAGCTGCATCTGGCCTAACTAAGATGACATGCAATTTGTCTGAAGAGCTTCAAGCGGTATGCGGAGGAGCAAAAAAACTGACTCGTCCTCAGATCGTAAAAAAGCTTTGGGCTTATATCAAATCGCATAAATGCCAAGATACGAAAAACAGAAGAATGATTTGCCCAGATAAAAAGCTCGCTGCTGTTATCGGCAACAAACCTGTAGACATGTTAAAGCTAGCAGGCTGCTTGAGCAAGCACATTAGCTAAGACGTTCTTCTAAAGCGTTTTCTTAAGAATCCCCGGAATACAAGCCAAAGCTGTTTTTCCGGGGCTTTTTTTTGTCCTTAAGTAGTTTCTACCGATTGGGCCGAACGGCGTTTCTCATAGTAGATGAGAGTAGGCAGAATGACCGCGATCGTTGCAATGACGGTCAGCGCAAGCGGGTAGATCGTGCCGTTGTACAGAGCGCTCGTCATCCCGACTACGATTGCAGCGACTAAGAGCCTTGCGCTCGTCATCAGGCTGGCCGTAATCCCTTTAATATGGGGCAGGATCTCCATCCCTTCAGGAAAGTAGAGCCCAATGATCCAGTTGGCGCCTAAGGCGTACAGGATCATCCCTAAAGTCTGCGAGTAAGGATCGCGAGGCGCAACGAGAGCTCCGAGAGCGATGACGATCCCGCCGACGATGCACAAAGCGATTCCTGCTTGCTTGACTTTTGGAATTCCCCACTTGGCGATGACACGGTTGAGCAAGAGGCTTCCCAACACCCATCCGCCAAGAATGGCCGCTTGGATGAAGGGGAACAGAGCCTTGCTCATCCCAAATTCCACGACAAAGAGAACAGAGGTCCCTGAAAGAAAAGCAATATAGCCGGCGAACAACAGGCTGATCACGCTTGTCACCTGCCAAAATGCCAGGTTTGAGAACGCTTGCTTAAAGTCCTTTAAAATCGATGTGAATTTAAAGGGGATCCGTTTTTCTTTCGGAAGGGTCTCTTTAAAGAAAAATAGGGAGATCACCATGCTCAGCAATACAAAGATCGCAATCGCTAAGAAATTCGAGCGGAACCCAAAGTTCTGATTGAGATAGCCTCCGAGCATAGGCGCCGCCGCCATAATGATGGGGACAATCGTATTGAGATTGTTCGTTGCTTGGATCGCCCTTTCTTTTTGGAAAGCGTCGAAAATGATCGCCGTTCCTAAAGTAAAGCATCCTCCGCTTCCGAGCCCTTGCAGGATCCTTCCTATAAGCATCTGGTCTAAATTTTGGGCAAATATCGTGATGATGCTTCCTAAAAGGAACATGCCTAAGGCGATCATCAGCGGTTTTTTTCGTCCGAACGCATCGGACAGCGGGCCGTACAATGGTCCCGATAGGCAAATGCCCACAAAGTTCCAGGTTAATAGACTTTGAATCGCTCCCTCGGACGCGGAAAACCACACCATCATGTCAGGGAATGCGGGCAAGTAGATATCGGTTTCAATGCAAGCTGCAATAAAAACGATAATAATCAAAAATAAAAATTTTAATTCAGTTCGTCTGTTCATAAATATTATCCAGAAAATTAATTCTAGATTCTTTGTTTGTTTTTGTTGAAAAATATTCGAATAGGCCGCGGTGAAAGTTAATACGATATTATTGGGTGTTGTGATTTTAACGGCAAGTAAAAGTTAGCTTTTTTTAATTCTTTTGAAGAGAAAGGGCATCATGACAACCATAATCAGTGCGATAAAAGAGGTATAAAAATAAATCGATTCCAATGAAATTTTAAAACTTTTCATAATTTCCCCAACGCCGTAGGCAGCGACGCAATAACCTAGCATATACGCCGGGACGAGGCGCCCTGATATGAAGGCGGCAAGCGTGGGGTATTCCTTTTGGTCGAGGCTGATCGATAAGGGGAGCATTCCGGAACATGCAAGGCCTGCGGCCGCAAACATCAGCATATTCGCCAGACCGCCATGAGCCATTGGAATAAAAAGGTAGACAAGCAAAATGGCAAGAGGAAGAAAGATATAGATCCACTTTGGCCGGACCCAAAACGAGCCAATCGTGATGCCGATCCTTCCAAGCGTCACCGTGGCCCAAAAGATCGAGAGGGCCAAGCTTGCTTGGGAAAGGCTCAAACCCCGCTCCGTCGTGAGCAGGATGGTCGACCAATTTCCGAAGACGGTCTCGCAAATGCCATATAAAAAGACCATCGCGCAAAACAGCTTGAACACCGTTCCGAGTTTTTCTTTTTTGCCTGGAGCGCTGCTGCTTTGTTGGCGCCTTGCATCAAGAGCTGCCCAGCTTGAAAGAGTAAAGAAGAAAAATAGTCCCCCGAGGAGGATCGGGTCAAACCACCAGCTTTTGCGCTCCACGAAAAAATCGAACAAGAGCGGTGCTATCGCCGTTCCGATGCCAAGCAGCGAATGCAATGCTGTCAAAGCTGTGGGAATCCGTTTTGGGAAATATGCCGCGACATAGGCATTGAGGATTGTCAGGCAGGTGCCAAATCCTAAGCCCATGAACAAAAGAGCCAGGAGCATGAGGCCGAATACGGTTTGGCTGTTTGTTAAAATAAGCTGGGTCGATGCAAAGAATGTCATGGAAACTGCGTTGCAGAGAAGACCGCAGATAAAAATGGGACGCAGCCCTATGCGCCCTGATAGATTGCCGGCTAAAAAAGAAGAAATGATCGCTGCGATGTTCATGGGGATGAAGAGGAAGCCGTATTGCGCCGGCGTGAGGTTTTGTCCATGGGGGCTAGTCAGCATTGTTCCTGCGGCAGGGAATGTCACAAGCGCAGTTCCTTGGATCAGCGCGGCAAGATAGATGATCGCTATTTGAAGGTTCTTTCGGTTCATATCAAAACACAAAGGTAGCAAGCGTTAAAAGGATCACGAATCCGAGAAATGAGGCCAGCATCAGCTTGCCTCCTGGAAAAACGTACTTTGGCCTGAGATTTCTTAAATGCTTCCTAGCCGCATAGGTGAGGATTAATGGGAAGAACCCCGCAGCGGCTATGGTGACAACCCCTCCGACATAAGCTAGAGTGGAGACGAGAAGATGGGGGCTTACGACGGCAATAAAAGCTGGCATGAACACAGCAAGTCCCAAAATTTCTTTCTCGGTCCTTCGATGCCTCTTCAGCTTGAGCCCGTCATGGAGGAAATCGGAGAAGGCGATAGCAATGCATATATAGGAGGTTGTCGATACGATGAGGAGCAATAATCTTCCCCATTTTTCAAATAGGGGGTTGTTGAGATAGAGGTGAAGCGGTCGGAATATTGTGTTCGTATAGTTGTCATTATTTATTTGCATTTGCGACAGCGCAGAAAGGGGAATGATCCCCAATATGATCAGCTCCCAAATGACGAAAAGAACAAAAGGGAGGGTAGTCCCGATGATGATCGCCTTTTTGGTCCGTTTGACATCGTTATCTAAATAGCTCAAGGTCGTGGGAATGATGCTCTTATATGCATAAGCGGTAAAAAACACAGGGATAGCATGAAAGGAAATAGCCCAATCGCTTCTTTGCAAGTTCGAAAGCTCAATAGATCCTGCTGCATTCAATGTAAAGCATGCGAACAGGATAAGGACTAAGAAGACCAGCAGTGTGTTCAGGCGCTCTGTCGCTCTGATGCCGCGATAGATGACCGCAGCTAATGGGATCACATAGGCGATGATGCAAAATTGTCGAGTAACCGAAGCGTCTAGGAGGCCGAACAGAAGTTTTCCTCCTGCTACGGTATGCGCCACCATCAAGCAGGGAAAAAGAAATAGGAAAAGCGCCCAGCATACAAGTTTTCCCCATTTGCCGAGGATAGCGCCATAGAGTGTGATGAAGTTAGATCCGGGGGGGAAGCGGCTTACCGTCTCCAAGATCATCAGCCCCGTTCCCATCATGAAAAGCCAGCATATGATGTAGTTGAGCAAGGAGGGTAAAAAGCCCGCTTTGGCAGTGGTGATCGGCAGAGAAAGCATCCCGATCCCGATCGTCATTCCAGTGATCAGGAAGATTCCTCCGACATAGCGCAATTTTGAAAAAAGAGAGTTCATCCGTTCTCCGGCGGAAATTCAGCTCTTTATGAGCTTAGACATTGTAAAAATTATTTAAATTTTGAAATGTTTACCATAAAATTTGTTTAACGAATCGATGAAAACTGGTATCATTGGGCAAGTCCAGCTCTACGGCTTGAGGCTTGCACATAACATGGACTACGCGAGCAAGGTCAAGTTAAAGATTTAGATAGCAAAGGAAGAATTATGAAGCATTTGAAATATGATTGGGGCGTTCTCATTTTTATTATTGGGTATCATCTCGCTCTTTTAATTGGCCTGCCCATTTATTTTATGAACCATTCTCCATCTGCAGGGATCTGCATAGTGTCGGCCCTTCTCATGTACATCTCGGGGATTAGCGTTACAGCGGGCTACCATCGCCTCTATTCCCACTCGACCTATAAGACCAATAAATATGTTGAGGCCGTCCTATTATTTTTTGCCACGATCGCAACACAGGGCAGCGCTTTGAAATGGGCGTGCGACCACCGGAAGCACCATGCCTATGTCGACGGCGACCAAGATCCTTATTCGATCAAAAAGGGCTTCCTTTATGCCCATATTCTCTGGATGTTCCAAAAAGCGGATCCGATCGACCCCAAAGTGGTCGCCGATCTGTACAAAAACAAGTTAGTGATGTTCCAGCACCGTTTTTACGTGCCGCTGATGTTTTTGACAAACATCCTCTCTTTTGTCGTCATGGGATATATCTTTAACGATTACCTCAGCTCCTTCGTGTTTGTCTGGGGCGTCCGCTTGCTTGTGCTCCACCACTTCACCTGGTTCATTAATTCCCTTGCGCATACGTGGGGAAGCAAATCGTTCAGCCAAGAGCATTCCGCGGTCGATAATTATTTCATGTCGATCTTCACTTTCGGCGAAGGGTATCACAATTACCACCACACCTTTGCCAATGACTACCGCAATGGGATCCGTTGGTATCATTTTGACCCCACCAAATGGCTTATCTGGGCCTTATCTAAATGTAAATTAGCATACGGACTTCGCAGGGTCAGCCACCTCCGCATTCAAGAAAGGATGGTGATCGAGCGAAGAAATGAAATGATCGAGATCGTCAAGAACTACCTGACCGTCAATAGCGCTCTTCTCGAAGAGAAGATTGAGAAGACCACTCGGGACATTCTTGCCAAGTTCTCCGACTTCTACAGGCTTACGCAAGAGTATAACAGCTGCAAGGAAAAAGGTGAGCCTAAAGACCTTTTAGAGGATTTAAATCTTCAGATCAAATCCCTTAAAAAGACCATGGCGGAAGATTGGGAGGCTTGGAATAAGCTTTCTAAGGATATCATGCGGCAGGTGGCTTCTTAAGAAGCGCCGCTCCTTGTCGACTTAAGACCTCTTGCTGA
>JAFEGV010000010.1 GCA_018239665.1 Verrucomicrobiota bacterium
CGGATTTCTTCTGATGAAAGATCTAGGCCGGTTCTGACCTTATCAAAGATTTGCCAAAGGCTTTGCAGTACAGGATTCTGCGTTTGCAGTTCACCTAAACTGGCGGCGGGTTGGTGTGCCGTTAATAAAGCAGTATTTAATGTAGCCATTATTAATTCCCCATTTTTAATATTTTATAACCATCATTGTAAGTAATTTTTTAGATGTTGTAAATAATTAATTAGTATTTGCTTTGTTTGAGTATATTATTGATTTAATTTATTGCTTGTTAGTTGTTTGCGTTATTAATAAAGCGGTTTTATGTGTTTAAGTTGTTTATTATAAAGTATTTAGGTTTATAAACGAGGGGGAGGCATAAGAACAGGTCGGATCGACCTTGCAAATATTCACTTTCAACCTCAAAAATTGAGTTTTAGGTCTATTGACAGCTCACTAGTAATTAGGAGGAAAATAGAGATGCGCATCTTGGTGGTTTTTTTGGCCTTGATCGGGGCTGTACTGCTTTACATGATTTGGAAGAACCTTACGGTCCCCAAAAACATAGGACTTGAGGAAGGGATGCTCCATCCTTGTCCAAGGAGCCCAAACTGCGTGCAAAGTTGTTTGGAAAGCGATGCGGAGCATGCGATTGCGCCCCTTCCTTATCGATCAGATCAGACCTTGGACCAGATCGAGGAGTACCTCAAAGCGCACTACATCGCAAAGGTGATGGAGAAGACTGAGACCTATCTGTATGTGGTCGTCACGACTCCGCTTTGCCGTTATCGGGATGATTTGGAGTTCTTAGTCGTGAAGGACAAAAACGAGGTCTGCGTCCGTTCCGCTTCTCGCGTGGGCTATGGCGATGGGGGAGTGAACCGGGCAAGGATCGAGAACATTCGGAAGTATTTGATGGGTGTGCAACCCTAATTTCAATTGAAAAACACTCAAAGAAGTGACAATATTTAATTATTATTGTAATTGAAAGTTAATGAATTTAAATGCTGTTTATTTTATCATGTTTGTATGAAATACAAGATGCCATTCCAAATTATTGATCCGGCGATCCTCAAGGTCATCCTTCGGGAAGCCCGCAAGCAGAAACTTTCTTTGCTGCGCGCAAGCGAACAGCATTTAAAGGAGCTTGCCGAGGTGGCTCATTCGATTAAGCATAAGGGCCTTCCTGAATACCTGGTCTGTAAAAAATTACCTAATGACCTCGGGTATGGAATTTTTTTACATCCGGAAGCGGAACCTCTCGTAAAAGGACAGGTCGTTGCGCCCTATACCGGGGAAACTCTGCTGGTGCCTCAAAATGTCTCCGATGATGCCCTATACGCCTTTGAGCCGCTATCGAACATCAATCTTAACAGAGAAGAGCAAAAGAAGTTTCATGCGAAGGGGCGGTATCATCCAAGGCGGCATTATTCTCTCCATGTCGATGCAGACAAGTCGGGAAATTTTACCCGTTTTATCAACCATTCGGAAAAACCCAATGTTGCCGCCGAGCTGGTCAGGATCCCGCCCAACTCTCACGGTGTGCCTGAATCGCCGCTTGCCGTCATCTATTTCATTACAAAGACGGTGCGTCCGGGCGAGCAGCTGCTTGTGAGCTACGATGGGGATGATCATTCCTATTGGAGCGCTTTGGACATCAAGCCTTTTCCTTTGTTCGCAAAGACCTTTTATCTCGAAGCCGGGAAAAAAGATCTTCAGATCTCAAAACCATTTGCCCGATAGAGCCAAGCTGTTATTAACCCAACTTGCCCTCTACCCTCCCTTAGGCGTGTTGCGAGATAGGTGAGATGCAAGATTTGAGACGAACCGCAGGTCTTTAGACCTGGGGAAGGAGCAAAGCGCAGCAAATCGCCTATCGCAGCACGCGAGTAAGGGAGTAAGCAGGAAAACAAAAGGCGTCCCGATTAAACTTTTAAGCGTCAAACTTTAGGAGTTTTCATGGATACGCAAATTATTGCCATCTACTTTTTTATAGATGAAGTCTTAAAAGCTAATCGATTCTCTGAGCTTGGTTACATAAAAGAGTTGGTTGCCCAATAGACTGGCTGCGGAGCATAATCTACTTCGCTTTGCTCCTTCCCCAGGCCTAAAGGCCTGCGGTTCGTCGCAAATCTTGTATCTTGTACTCCTCGCTCAGTCTCTTAGGCAAGGTAGGGGGCAAGTTGGGTTATTAGTAGATTAAAACGCTTTGGTAGTTGAGGATCCCAAAAGCCCATGCGCCGATGATAGCGTGGGAAACGGAAGGACCTACGATCGAGTTTTGCCTTTGATAGAGCCATCCCCAAAAAATGCCGAGCAGAAATGCTGCCCCGATAAAGGAGAACGACTTAAGGCCATGGAACATGCCGAAGAGAAGGTTAGAAGAAAGAATGGACAATACGATCCTGTTCGGCGAGATAAAGAAATTACGGAGGCAGCTTTGAAGACAGCCCCGAGCGATAAACTCTTGCAAAGGGACAAAGGCGATGTAGAGGCCCAGCATCGTGTAAAAACGGGTCTGATGTTCCGCGCCGCCGAAGAATCGTAGAAAAGGATGATTGGGATCGCCAAATTGAAAGACCGAAAGGTCTTTGAAAGCTGGAATGGTTTTGATCATCATCCACTTCAGTCCCACCATGAAGAGCAATAGTGGAATTGTGAATAGGATTGAATCCCATGCGTTCTTTTTCCAGTTTTTCAGCGTCAGGCCGTAGAATTCAAGGGGAAACCCGCTGTTTTTTACAATTAGAGTTCCGCTTACTGCAAAGCAAGCGATCAGCGCTGCAGAGATAGACCGGATCAAGAACGATTCGGTGCCAAATTGTTCAAACATTTTTAAAATATAAACATAAAACGTCAGTAAAATGAACAGATGGACGATGAACCTGCCCATCTGGTCGTGGACCTTTGTCAGTTTGAGCTCTTGTTTTGTCGATCTGATCGCCGTATCATTGGCGTATTTGAGATGTTTTCCCGCTTGAGTTGCCAAGTTGAGGGTAAAACGGGCAAAGATCGGTTTTGTTTCAGCAAGTTTGCGGAAATCGCCGAAATCAAGGATGAGCACTTCGAGTTGTTCCATTGCCTTGGCCGATGCCAGGCGGATCTCGCCCATCAGAACGTTTGCTTCTCCAAAGCAGTCGGGAGGCCCTATCGCTGTCAAGGTATAAGGAGTTCCATGTTCCCGGTCTTCGATGATAATGGCCACTTTGCCTTTTTTGATGATGTAGAGCTGATTTTCCCGGTCCCCTTCATGAAAGATGAACTGGTCTTTCTCATAACCTGCTTCTCGGATATAGGGGCGAAACTCTTTAAGTTCCTCATCTGAAAAGTTCGCAAAGAGTTCGCTTTTTTTCAGAAAATTAACGACTGGTTCTTCGCCGGCCATCTGACATGCCCTTTGGGTTTATATTTTTATTAAATACTCTTTTAGATATACAGAAGTAAACTTCAAAGTTGTGTTGAGTATTGTTTTTTTCTTAACTCAAGGTTCGGTGTGTATGAAAACAGCTCTTTCTTTTTTGTCCCTTCTATGCCTAGCTTCATGCGGAGGTAGCAACGGAGGATGGTATGAAGATGATTCCTATTACGGCGATGGGTATTATGACCACCACCGTCATGGGCATCATGATCATGATGACAAGCACGGGCATCATGGCGACCGCCATGGAGATCATCATGGAGACCATCACGGCGGCGGCCATCACGGCGGCAGTCACGGCGGCGGACACCATCATTGATCTTAGAGGGAATTGCAAAACTTCATTCGAGCCCAAATCTGCGCTTTCTTCTCCGGTCTTGAAATCATCAAATTTGGACAGCGAAGCGAGTTTTGCAATTCCCTCCTCATTAGATCTCTTTCCGACTCATTCGTGAGATCGGAAACTGTAGACAGTTTCTATAAGACATGTGAAAAAAATATCTGATTTTTCCAGGCAAAGCAGGTTAGTCAAGAGGTCTATTCAATGCAGGTCTAGCTTTTGTACGTCTTGAGTCATTTGATCGATCAGTTTCATATCCTGGTCTGTCAGTTTCCAGTCCCAGATCGATCTGATCGGGTCAAGTTGCTCAGGCTTTCTAGCTCCCCAAAGAGCTACGCTGACCCCTTTATCGATCGCCCATCGGATCGCCAGTGCGAGGACGGAGCGCTGATGCGTTGATCTGGCCCAACGGTCTAGTTGTTGGACTGCGCTGAGATACTGGGATAATTGGGGATCTTTAAATTTCGGATCGTTTTTTCGCAAGTCATCCCCTTTGTATACAGTATCCTGAGTGATTTTTCCTGTTAGGAGTCCTCTGCATAAGGACCCGTATCCGAGGACCGCTATCTGATTTTTCAAGCAGTAGGCAAGCTGGCTTTCTTCCGCTTTTCGTTCAAAGAGGTTAAAAGGGGGCTGGCAAGTGTGCAGGGGCGCAGTTTTTCGAAAAGCTTCCATTTGCTCCACAGAGAAGTTACTGACCCCGATTGCTCGTATTTTACCTTGTTTCATCAGTTTGTGCAGAGTATCGGCGGTCTCTGCGATCGGCGTATTTGGATCTGGCCAATGGACCTGATAGATGTCGATGTAATCGAGCTGAAGGCGTCGAAGGGAATCCTCGCATTCTTTGATGACGGTCGCAGCGCTGGAGTCCCGATATACGTCTTCTTTGCTTCTCCAAGATAGACCAAATTTTGTGGAAATAATGACGTTTTCCCTATTTCCATATTGTTTTAAGGCCTTGCCGACAATTTGTTCCGAAAGCCCGAACCCATATACCGCAGCGGTGTCGATGAATGTAATCCCTTCATGAAGGGCCTTGATGACGGTTGCGATCGAGTCCTTTTCATCAGACCCGCCCCACATCCATCCGCCGATGGACCAGGTTCCCAGTCCGACGCGAGAGGCTTTTTTATTGAGATTAGGAAGTGTTGTGTATTCCATCAAATATTATCCTTGTTGAGTGATAAACGTCCGTATCAGAGCGATCGTCTCTTCCGGTTTTTCGATCGGGGAGCAATGGCCGCACTTCTCAATAACTTTCAATTGGGAATGCTTAATGCCTTTATTCATGATTTCTTGTTCTGAAGTGGGAAAAAGCTGGTCCTCCCTGCCATGGATGATCAAGGTGGGCATCGTGATTTTTGCAAGCAAAGGCAGCGAGACATAATCGTTCAGCATCGCTTGCATTTGATCGATCATCACGCCTGTTTTGCAATGTTCAAACATCTTATGGACTTTTGCGATCAGTTCCGGGTTATTTAAACTATCAGGGTGCAATGCAAAGGGGAGGTGGCGGGAAAGCACTTGGTCGACATCCCCATTTTTCAGATCGCGAAGGAGGTCTTTTTGAATTTCGTTCAGTTTAGGATCGGGACTTGCCCAAGTATTTGCAAGGATGAGCTTGGAGATCCGTTCAGGGGCTTTTGCTGCAGCTTTGATCGCTACCCAGCCTCCCATGGATTGGCCTGCAAGAATGAACTGCTGCGGCGCATTCGTTAACAAATACTCCACCATCTGGTCGCGGGAAGTCTGTTGGTTTAAGACGATCACCTTGCAATCAACAACGTCGGAAAGGCGTTGGGTGGCATATTCCCACAGGGACTCATTCGCCCCCCATCCAGGTATCAGTACAAGTGTAGGCTTCATAGTCCGTCCCAGGTTGAGAGTTAAAGTAGTTTCGGTAAATACCCAAACAACATCAAAAGTTGGTTTTTGACAGCGTCGGACAGTCACTAAATTTGAACCCGCCTGCATCGCTTAAGCTTATTCAAGTTGAGCTGTTTCGTCGCCGACAGAGCCTGGCTCAAATTTAGGACGCCTCCTTGTCAAATTCCCAACTTTTGATATTGTTTGGGTATAACACCATCAAATTTTTTCGGGAATTTATTACTTAATTTTCTTGAAAATTCCGGTTTTATGAGGAGCGGAGAGGGAAATTTTTGTTAATGAACTCATGATGCACGCCTAAAAATTGATCGTAGATCTCATTGAACGACTCGAACACTTCGTCATGTTTTTCAGTGCCAAATTTAACCTGGTTGGACATGGCCTGGGTCATTTTTGTTAAATTGATCAAGGAATCCACTTCGACCGGAAGCTTGCCGAGGTAAAGTAAAAAGGGGTTAAGGATCCTGAGGAAGAAGATTTCTCCGACTAAGACCTCTGATTGGATAAAAGCCTCTTCGGGGGGCAAAGTTTCTCTGAGCTTAGTAAAGATTTGGCTTCTTCGCATTGAGAGCAGATCTTGGCAGGCTGGGGGGATCGGTTCAGCATATAATGTTTCTAAAAAGAAGCGGAAGAAATGTGTGCAGGCTTCGATGTTTTGCAGGATGATCGCTCCACGGATTTCTAATTGCTTTTCTGGATCCAGTTGATCATATCCTCGATGAGTTTGGAGCAGGGTTTGGTGGATTCTTTTATCATTTAAGCAGAGGTCTGCCGGAGAAGCTCCTCTTCTCCAATAGCCGGCTACCTCTTTTCTCATCCGTTTCAAATAGTTATCTAATAAAGCGGTCCCATATTCCTTATGCAGGGAAGAGGAGAGGTGGACATCCCGAAACAGTGTCTTGGGGTCTTGCCCTTTAAGATCTTCTAGAGTGTACAGCGAAAGGATGTAGGTCGCTTCGACAGAAGGGGTCTTCTTGTGATGAAAACCTGAAATGATGATCTGCGCAAAAGCATCAGGAGGAATGGATTCTTTCTTAATGAAAGAGAGAATCAGAGGTAGGCTTTGCGGATATAGAAGCGTCGTTGTCAACAGATGGTTCCATCTTTGACTGATCCGTTTGTCTTTGACCAAATGATGGTACTGGGAAAACAGATCAAGGACCAGTTCCATCCCTCCAGGCCTTTTAAGGCAGGAAACAATTTCAAGAGCGGCTTTCTCGCTTGAAAACTTGTGTTTTCGTTGGGGCATCGCTAGAAGCTCGGTTGCCCCCTCTTCAAATCCCCGTGCGGTCAAAGGCGCGTCGTTTGAGCTGCTAGAGGATGTAAAAGCAACCTGGTGGTGCATGGTATGATCGCGGCTTTTTTCCCTCGGCGTCAATGCGATCCGCCTAGCTGAGAACTTCTTAGAATGGCGGCTTGTGCTCGCGGAGACATCGGCTTCTTCCTTAGAAAGGGAACGGATAGAGACGGATTTCTTGATTTGGAGGCATTTCTCGGGAGACGACGGGCTCCTGAATCGACTGCTAATATCGCCCGGAGAGATCTTCAGGGGTTTCCAAGTGCCCTGTTTTCCCGATTCTTGGTCAAGCTGGTTGTCCTTAGGCAGAAGTTGTAAATTGAGCCGGAGGCTTAATTGAGAAGAGCTGGATGAGCCTTGATCGCTAGAAGATGGGGAGGTGTTCAATTGATAGAGGCGGGCGCATTCGGCATCGACGCTTTTTTCTTTTGAAGATTGGCCGACCTCATCGGAAGGAATCGAAAGGAGGGTTCTTCTTTTAGGTAAAGGGGGAGGTTGGAGAACTGTTTGTCCTGAAAAGCTTGGGGGAATCGGCCTTCTCGAAAGAGAAGGGGAGGGGTGAACCTCTTTTCCTGTAGCGCTAGGAGGTGGAATAGATCTGCTGAGCAGAGGGGATGATTGCGCCGATCGGTGCTCCTCCATCGGAGGATACGGAAGAAGAGAGGCGCTTGCGCCGTTGTCCAACCGATCTTCCTCGGCTCCATGCTTTATTGGAGTGGAGATTTCACGTTCCGAGTCCAATGTTTCGGTTGTTTTAGATTCCGCAGCGCTTAGATTCTCGAACATTTCTACTAACTGCTCAAAGTTAAGTTCCCTGCTGTTTCGTCCTATAGGTGAAGTCGATGCCATAGTCATCCTTTCGTGTCGGTTTAAGGGCCCAATTCTCTAAATAGTTTCCAAGGTCGTTGTCATTAATGGATGCTGAGATTGGAGTAAAATTAAATTTTGGAAAAAAATATTATCACTTCTTGGCATGAAAATCAATCAATTTAGCATGAGGCCATGCATTGTTTTAAAATGCAATCAAGAAAGCTACAAAGTCGAGATGATGCATGCCGGTTCATTTGGTTTCCAGCTCGGGTTTTGCAAGGGCGGCCCGATTTTCCCCTTTTCAAGAAATGTCTTCTGAGATTATAGACCCTTAGAAGCACTACAGTTTACCTTCTTTTTAGGACTTGAATGACGACTTTACCACAAAAACAGCCCCGAGGGCTATTTCTCCTGTTTTTTACGGAACTCTGGGAAAGGTTTGGGTTCTATACACTTCAGACGATCATCATTCTCTACATGACAAAAGGGCTTTTGCTATCGGACACGAACGCTTATCTGCTGTACGGTACCTTTAGTTCCATGCTTTACCTAACTCCTGTTCTGGGAGGGTATCTTGCAGATAGGTATTTAGGGTTTCAGCGAGCCATTATTGTGGGAGGAGTGCTGCTGATTGCCGGCTATTTGCTCACAGCCATTCCAAACAACCAGATCTTCTTTTTGGGCTTGAGCGTCATCATCGTCGCAAACGGGTTGTTCAAGCCCAACGTTTCGAGCATTGTTGGAGACCTCTATCGTCCGGGAGATCCTCGCAGAGACGGAGGCTTTACCATCTTTTACATGGGCATCAACGTGGGTTCGTTGATCCCTCCTCTGATCACAGGTTGGATCGTGGCCACTTATGGGTGGCATGCCGGTTTTCTGTTGGCAGCCATTGGCATGTTCATTGGCCTAGTGACATTTTTATTCGGGAGAAAGAGGCTGCGCACTTCGGGAGTCATGCCAGCTGCAAGCCCTTTAAGGGATAAAAGGGAATCGCTGACTTTTTATGTCCTGTTCTATGGAGGCATCGCACTAGCAATTTGCCTCTTCCTCATTCTTTTCAGGTTTCCGGCGGAAACGGACATCATTTTAGCCTTAGCTTCCGTGATCGTTGTCGGCGCGGTAATCTATTTTCTCCTTAAAGAAAAGCGTGTCCAGCGGAACAAGATGATCGCTTGTTTGATCTTGATCCTGATCTCGATTGGCTTTTGGTCGTTGTACAACCAAACATTTACATCCTTGATGCTCTATGCCGACAGGAATATGGGCAAGCAGCTGCTAGGCTTTACAATCGATGCTGAGTTCACCCAGTTCTTCAACCCTTTTTTCATCGTGCTATTAAGCCCGGTATTAAGCCGGATGTGGATCTGGCTCGACCAAAAGCGGAGCAATCCTTCTACGCCTATGAAATTCTCGATGGGTGTTTTAATGATGTCCGTGGGCTTTTTCGTTTTAGGATTGGGAGGAAGGTATTTTAACTTTGGAGGAGAGACCTCTCCTTGGTGGCTGATCTCTAGCTACTTCTTTCAAACAATTGGCGAGCTGCTGCTTTCTCCGATCGGCCTTGCCATGATCACGACATTATCGCCCAAGCATTTGGTGGGTATGATGATGGGGGTCTGGTTCTTAACTCAGTCTGCCGCATTTGCAATCGGCGGCGGCCTTGCGACCTTTGCATCCGTTTCGGACAAGACCATTCCTGCAGAGTCGTTGAAGATCTACGACCACGCCTTTATCATTTATGGGGCCATCTCTTTGGTCTTGGCGATCCTCAGCATGCTGCTTGTGCCTTATTTGAAGCGTCTGATCTATGGGCCAAGTCCCATGAGGCCTATCAAGTAGTCGATTTGCAAAGCTTTCAGGATATCCATTCTGAAATAAGAAAAGCACGCTTCGAAACGAAGCGTGCTTAAAAGTTTCAAGGTTCTCTATTCTTCTTCGATTAGTTTATTACATCGTCCATTTCGAAAATCATAAAGGGCGCATCAAGGCTCGGCTCAGAGATAGCGTGAATTGGAGCAGAGCTTGGAGGCGTGTCGCCTAAAGTAGTCGGGTCTGGAAAACCAATTGCAGCAAAGTCAATTTGAGCTGCTAAAGTAGTATCCGTAGCTTCATAGCCAGTAAATGGCTTCGGCTCTGGTTTTTTTCTTGCAGGCACGGTGGTTGGAGAACTTTCATTAGAGCGTTTCTCCGGTGTAAGACTGCTATCCGATGATTTGCGTTCTGAAGGAGTATAATCCGCTAAATCGAAGTCTACAGGCAAGCTTTCAGGGCTGATGTCTGTAGGGGCATTATGCGCCATATGCGCCATCATATGAGCTAAGCCAAAGCCTGAATTGCTTTCAGAAGTAGTGCCTAAACTGTTAGGGTTTGGAAATCCTATGGCTTCGAAGTCAAAGGATCCGGATGAGCTTAAAGAATAGGTGCGGTCCTCTTTGGCTTTAGGCTGCTCTTTTCCTTCCGGTTGTCGCATTTTAGAAGTGATAGCAGATGAAGAGGCGGGAGAGTCCATTGGAGCTCTTGTTACGACTTTGTTATTCCAATTGGAAGCTTTTGAATGCTCCAATGCGGGATGGGAATTGCCTGTTGTTGTCTTCCCTAAGCCAAAGAACTTTAATATTGCTGCCATAATTATTCTCCTTTTTTTGTTAATTAATGAAGTGTTATAAACATTATAACATTATTTTTATTATAATTCAATAAATTATTTAATATTTTTATCTGATTAATTTCAAGCTGTTTACGGGCTAATTGCGTGTATTATTGGTTTTGTGATTTGTTGTTTGTTTTTAAGTCTAGTGAATGTTTTATGTTATTATGTTGTTTATGGTTTGTGTTTTATGATATAAGTTTCGTGGAAAAATGAGGGGATATTATGTCAGTAATTATAGGTCGTCAAAATAATCCAGCAGCGTTGCTGTCGGGGCAAGTTAATGGTTATGAAAATTTAAAGAACTTTTTTGTTTCTTCTGAAGCCTCCCAGAAAGTGATCAATGAAAGGGAGTCCGCAATGTCCAAGGTGGTCGGCCCTATGTATTCTGAGTTGGATGGAATTTGGGAGGTAGCGCAGATTGCAACATATCCTTTTCGGTGGCTCCTTAACCTTGTTCTAAAAGAGGTTGCCAAGCTTTTTTCCTGTCTGGGAGCGCAGGAATTGGCAATGCATGCAAAAACTGCTTCGCGTTACATGAAGATAGGGTTTGATGTTTATTCTGAAAGCCCAACTCAGGCTTTTCTTATAAAAAAGACCGCTAACATTGCAAATGATTGTGGGATCATTAGCGAAGCCCCTCCCGTACCAGCTTCTCAAATCGCAGATCCAAAAATCAGGGCAAGAACTTTTTTGTTTTCCACAGATCCAAATGAAGGCGAAGTGCGTTTCAACCATCCTAATGGAATCTGCCGAGGGATGAGCGATTGGTTTTTGTATCTGTATTTCAAAACAAAGCATGAGTTTTCAGATCCGCGCAGCCACATGATTGCATTAGGAAGGCAATTTTCTAAAGGGGGCGATGTAGAACCAGTATTGCTTCAAAGCCTTAACATAAAGAACGGGTCATTGCTTAACTTGAGGATCGGAGTGCATGATCAACAGCTTATTGCAGGTCGATACCCAGGAGTGGAGCTCTCTAGATATTCTCTTAATCAATGGGAAAATGAACAAGATCGAATTATTCAAGATCTTCGTAATTTGCCTCCTGGAGGTTACAAAGTAGGCGTCCCATATCATGCAACGGCCTATGTTAAAGTCGATGATCATTTGAGTTTCTTTTTTGATCCAAATCTTGGAATTATCGAAATAAGCGGCGAGGAAGTCCCACGATACTTTTATCAATTCCTTTTATCAACGGCGAATGGGACTGTCGAAACAGCCCGTGACCTCTATGGTTCTAATTATGATCGTTTAAGGGAGCTTTTAAGCAATATGGGTTCTCCCGGATCTGAATATGAATCGATTATTTTTCATCCTGTTGTACCAAGGGAGACGTCTTAGCTGCAGTTTTTTTAAATCTGCAGCAGGCTGTTAAAGCAGGCTTTTGCTGAGAAACGGTCTTTTGCCATCTTCAAGGCGTTTTGGGAGAGTTGCCGGCGCAAAGAGAAGGATGAAGCAAGCTTTGCGATAGCCTTGGCGAACTCTTGCGGAGTGTCTGCGATCAGGAAACATCGATTGGCCCCTTCCATCAGCCCTTGGGCCCCCCAGCGTGTTGTTACCAGGGGAACCCCGTGACCTAAAGCTTCGATCGTTTTGATTTTAAGCCCGCTTCCATACAGCATCGGATTAAAAGCGATGTCCACAGTTTGGTAATAGCTGGCAAGGCACGCAATGGGCGACCCTTTCTTGAGGCGAGGGGAAAAAATCGAAAATGGAGAGTGGATAAAAGCTCCTTGGGCGCTGCATTTTTCAGCAAGCTTTCCCAGCAAGGGCATGACAGTGTCGTGGAACCATTGCACTCCATCGATGTTCGGCCATGAGGGGCCTCCCAAGAACCCGATGTGTTCGACCTGCTTGCGCATTATTGCAGGCTTTTGAGGTTTGACCGGATGAGGGCAGCAAATAAGCCTTTCCGACGGAATGGTCCTTTTCACCTTTTCCAATTCTTCATGCTGAAGGAAGATCACCTTGTCAAATTTGCTCATCCGCGTCACTTCTTCATCGAAGCTTAAAGCGTTGCAGGGACGGTTGAAGGCTTGGAATGCCCGGAACCTATCGGAAAGAAGGTCGAGGGCATCGAGATAGGACTCGGTCCCTTTCGGAACAAAGTCAAGGACCCAATCGAGGTGAAGTCTTTCGATGATGATCAGATCGTGTTTGGCATTCTTTAAACGCGCTTTGATGTGATCAGGGGTCAAGGTAACGGCCTTTGGATATGGAATAGGCTCGTTTCCGAGGTAATATAACGTAAATCGGCTATGCTGCTCTAAGAAGCGGACCAGCTCTTGGATCCGCGCATTTTGCCCGTTTCCTAATTCCCAGAAGGGGAGGTCGGTGATCAGGCCTATTGATATACCGCGCTCCGTCAGGTTTTGTGAATTTGGACTGGCTGCGACTTTGTCCAATGGATCCTCATCTATGCTCTTTGCTTAAGCGCTTTGTTCGCTTTTCTCATCGGCCTCTGCCTGAGTATTAAAGAAGCCTTTGAACGGACTCAAATAATCCTGCAGCCCGCCTGGTTTTTGCAAAAGGTCTTGGAGCATGTTTTGCAAGTTCTGTTTTTCGAAAACCGATTTGAGCATCTGTCCTAGAACCGAGCTCATGACTTGGTCCATTGGCAAGCCGCCTTCGCTGCTGACATTGGTGAGCTCAATCCTGTCGATCCGTTTGAGTTTTTGGACTTTTCCGCCCTCTTTCCGATAGACGACATCGACGTCGATATTGGTCAGGATCAGGCGTTTGATCAGGACGGAACGCTGGGAGCTTTCCTTAGGAGGCTGGGAGCCTTTTTTCTTTTTGCCATTGGATTCCTGGCCGGTCGAGGATTTGAGATTGCCCATGATGCGCGTCCAATTTCCCTCAGTCCCTTTGGCCGAGTCGAACTCCAGGCCGAGATAGACGTCGTTCACATCGATCTCATCAATGATGATCTTTTGGTCCAGGTAATTGGTGAAAGGGGCCAGCACGTCGATCGAGCTGCAGGAAAAGGCCTTGGAGAGGATTGCTCCGGGAGGATTGCCGATCACGACCTTGTCGACTTGGATTTTCCCCCATCCTAAGCTCATATCATCAATTTCAACGGAGACCTTCAGTTTTTTAGATAAGTTGTCGGCGACAATATCAGGGACTCGAGACCATGCAATAAATCCGATCACAACAGCTGCTAGGATGATGACGATGATAATTCCTGTTAAAGTCGAAAATAAGGTCTTCATGCGAGTTCCTAAATTATTTGTGAGCTCTTATTATTTAAAATAATAAAAAAAAGTCTTTACATGCAAGAGAAGAAAAAAGGCGCTCTGCAAGGCAGAGCGCCTTTATAATGACTGCTAAAGAAGATAATTAGTAGTCAGCTCCGGCGCCTGCAGGAGTTGCTTTTTCTTCAACTTCTTCAGAAATAATCGCTTCGGTTGTCAGCAACAGGGCTGCAATCGATGCAGACAGCTCGATAGAAAGGCGCGTGACCTTTGTCGGGTCGACGATCCCCATCTTCAGCATGTTACCGAATACGTCATTAAGGGCATCCCATCCTTCCAAGCTGGCCATTGAGGCTACTTTTTGGACGATGATAGAACCCTCTTTGCCCGCGTTCTCTGCGATTTGACGCAATGGGTAGCTGATCGCTTTGATGATGATCTCAATACCTACTTTTTGGTCTCCGGCAAGGCTTGCTGCGAGTTTTTCTAGGACCGGGATCGTGCGGATGAACGCAACGCCGCCGCCAGGGAGGATTCCTTCTTCAACAGCTGCTTTTGTTGCATGGACTGCATCATCGACGCGGTCTTTTTTCTCTTTCATTTCGATCTCTGTCGCTGCTCCTACGCGGATGATTCCGACGCCGCCTGCAAGTTTTGCAAGGCGCTCTTGGAGCTTCTCGCGATCGTAGTCCGATGTGGACTCTTGGATTTGCCGCTTAATGAGGGCAATTCTTTCCGCGATCTCTTTTTTGTCGCCGGCGCCTTCGACAAGAGTTGTGTCTTCTTTGCCGATGACTGCTTTTTTCACGCGGCCGAGCATGTCGATTGTGACGCTTTCAAGCCGGATGCCGAGCTCTTCGCTGACGAGTTGTCCGCCAGTGAGGATAGCCAGGTCTTCCAGCATCGATTTGCGGCGGTCGCCAAAGCCGGGAGCCTTGACAGCGCAGACTTTGAGGCCGGCTCTTAGGCGGTTGACAACGAGGGTTGCCAGCGCTTCCCCTTCGACATCTTCAGCGATGATGAGGAGTGGACGGCCAGTTTCTGCGACAGCTTGCAAGATCGGAAGGAATTCTTTGATCGCTGCAATCTTCTTGTCGTAGAGCAGGATAAATGCATCCTCGAGGACGCACTCTTGCGCTTCAGGATTGGTCATGAAGTAAGCGGAGACATAGCCTCGGTCGAAGCTCATCCCTTCAACGACATCTAATGTGGTCTCGAAGCCTTTGCCTTCTTCAACGGTGATCGTTCCATCTTTGCCGACGCGTTCCATTGCTTTGGCAATGATTTCGCCGATTTCTGTGTCGCCGTTTGCAGAGATTGTCGCAACTTGGGCGATTTCTTTGCGGTCTTGGATCGGTTTGCTCAAAGTTTTCAGTTCGCCTGTAATGGTCTTTACAGCAAGCTCGATCCCTTTTTTGATCTCCATAGGATTTGCGCCTGCAGCGACATTGCGCAAGCCTTCGCTATAGATAGCTTCGGCGAGCACTGTAGCCGTGGTTGTCCCGTCTCCGGCCTTGTCGGCAGTTTTGCTGGCGACCTCTTTGACCATTTGGGCGCCCATGTTCTCGTGCTTGTCTTCAAGCTCGATCTCTTTAGCGACGGTGACGCCGTCTTTAGTGATTTGCGGAGCGCCATAGGACTTGTCGATGACGACGTTCCGGCCCTTGGGACCCAGCGTCACTTTCACAGCGGAGGCTAAGGTGCGCACTCCCTTTAAAATCTTTTGCCGGGCTTCTTCTTTAAACTTAATGTTTTTGGCTGCCATATTTGTAACTCCTTATAAATAAATAACTGTTAGTTGATGATTGCAATGATGTCGTCTGCGCGTAAGATAACGTAATCTTCATCATCGATCGTCACTTCTTGGCCAGAATATTTATCCATTAAAATATTGTCGCCGATGCTGACGGGGATTGGGATCAGCTTGCCGTCGGATGTCGTAGTCCCGGTGCCGATCGCAACAACTTTTGCGGTTTCCTGTTTTTTCTTTGCAGTGTCCGGGAGAATGATCCCTCCTTTAAGCGTCTCTTCTTGTTCTAAACGTTGAACAAGAACGCGGTTTCCAAGAGGTTTTAGTGTCGTTTTTTTGGTGGTTTGCTGTGCCATATTTTCATCTCCTTTTCTTTATGTTAGAAGAAGTAAAAGCATAATGCTTTCGGGGTTTAAAATATACCTAAACTACTTCAAGAATCGGTTTCTGACTGCGTCGCCAGCCAATGAATTTGAGATCCGCCTCCATCGCCCAACTTATTCAAGGTGAGCAGCTTCGTCGTCGGGTTTGCCTGACTTAAATTCATGGCGACTTCTTGTCATAATCTTCGATTCTTGAAGTGGTTTCGGTATACTAAGCCGAATTTTAGACAGGGGAGGGGATTTTTGGCAATCAGATTTAGCAGTCTCGGTTAAAGATTGCTAAATTTAGTAAAAATATATTTTAAATCGGTCGTGCCTGTAGCCAGCGCATAGGAGGGTGAAACCTAAATAGGAGAGTCTCTTTTGCCGCAATGGCTTGACTTATGCAGTCAAATCCACAATGATTGGGCAGTATAATTTAAGAATTTTGGAGGAGTGATGAGCGCTGCCGAACAAATCGAACCTGAAGAGCTGACTCGCAATCGAGAGGAAATACCGGTCGAAGATCGGTGGAATGTGGAAGCATTGTATCCTTCATGGGAGAGTTGGGAAGAGGGGATGAGGCAATGGGGAAGGGAACAAAACGAACCTCACTGGCCTGAAATCGCCCCCTTTCGAAGCCAATGGAGCCAAAGCCCCATTAAGCTAAGGGAGATGATCGAAGTGTTGCTCACCATCGACCGGGAGCTGACCAAGCTATATACCTACGCTCATCTGAGGCATGATGAGGATGTCGGCAATGATGCGGCGAAAGGGGCCTACTCAAGGATCATGTCGCTGTTGTACAGCTTCAGGCAGGAGACTGCTTGGGTCGAGCCGGAGATCCTGCAACTATCCGATGAGAAGCTTAAGCAGATGATCGAAGATCCAGCGCTTGCCCCATATCGGCTGCACCTCGAAAAGATTATCCGTCAAAAACCTCACACGTTATCAGCTCAGGAAGAAGAGCTGATGGCCCTTTGCGGAAACGCGCTGGAAACGGCGCAAAAAGCGTTCGGAGCCCTCAATAACGCAGATCTGAAATTCCCTCCTGTTCTGGACAGCAAGGGCAAGGAGCGCGAGTTGACCCATGGAAAATACCAGCTCTATTTACGGGATAAGGACAGAAAAGTCAGGGAAGGAGCGTTTAAAAATCTTCATCTGACGTTTTCATCCCATGAGAATACCCTCTGCGAGCTGATCAATGGCCAGGTCCAAAGGCATCTGCTTGAAATGAAGGCGCGCAAGTTCTCCTCCTGCTTGGAAGCCGCGCTTTTTCCTCATCAGATCGATACATCCGTTTATAAAGCATTGATCCAGGCAGTCCGGAAGCATTTGCCCAGCCTTCACCACTATGTTTCGGTCAGGAAAAAGCTCATGCGCGTTGATGAGCTCCACCTTTATGATCTCTATGCTCCTCTTGTCAATGACGTCGACATGGGGATGTCTTATCCGGAAGCCGCGGAACAGATCATTGATTCCGTTGCCATTTTGGGAAAAAGCTATCAGATAAGCCTTAAGAAAGGACTGACTTCAGACCGATGGGTGGACCGTTATGAGAACATCCGCAAGCGATCGGGAGCCTATTCAAGCGGCTGTTATGACAGCATGCCTTACATTCTGATGAACTACCATGGCTCTTACAATGATGTGATGACATTGACCCACGAGGCTGGCCATAGCATGCACTCGCTTCTTTCAAGGACCCATCAACCCTATCAATATGCCCAATATTCCATCTTTGTCGCTGAAGTCGCTTCGACTTTCCATGAAGAGCTATTGTTCAGGCACTTGCTCGCCCAAACAAAGACAACGGAACAAAAGGCGTTTTTGATCAATCAAAAGATCGATGATATGAGGGCGACCCTTTTGCGGCAGACGATGTTTGCCGAATTTGAGCTTCAGCTGCATGAATGGGCCCAGAAAGGCATTCCTTTCACCCCCACCCTTTTGAAAAATGCTTACGCTGCCCTCAATCGCGAGTATTTTGGAAATGAGATGTGCGTGGACGCCGAAGTGGACATCGAATGGGCGCGCATTCCCCACTTTTACTACAATTTCTACGTTTATCAGTATGCGACGGGAATCAGCGCAGCGCATGCCTTGGCTGAACGTGTTGTCAGCGGCGTAGAAGGGGCCAAAGAGAAGTACCTGGAGTTTTTATCGGCAGGTTGCAGCCTATATCCGATCGACGTATTGAACCTGGCCGGCGTCGATATGCGCACCTCTGAGCCCGTCGAGGCCGCGATGCGCCGCTTTAAATCTCTAGTTGAAGAGCTGGAGAGCTTACTGGGATAGAAGGGAGGGGATTGCAGCGCTTCAATGCAAGCGTTGCAGTTCTCTTTGAGCTGCGCGAGATGATGTAAGCCTCTCTCGATTTTTGGCTTTTTTGAGTCGAATTCAAGAGAAAACTTGGAGTTTGTAAAAAAATATTGCTGTAAAATGCCTATCGCAGTATCTCCTTTGATGGATTTAAAAAGATCGGATTTTTTAAATTCCACAGGAGCAATGCCCTCGAAGGATACTCGAAGGCATTCTTAGCGGTATCTCTTGCACGTGCCTAAAGGCTAAAAGAGAGTGTTTGAAAACGAGACTTTTAGGGATTTTGAGAGCCATTAAAGCGAACTTGTAATGCGACCGGGCTCAAAAGACTGAAAGAGGAGTTTGCAAATGCTCCCAATGGTGAAGAGGGAAAAGTTTGCATTTTTGCGCCCTTGTATTAAGGAAATATGAAAAATACTTATCGAGATTCATTTACAGTTGTTAATGAGAAGGGATTGCATACGCGGCCATCGACAGAGCTTGTCAAATGCGCAACGTCATTTAAAGCTCAGGTCACGCTCATGTACCAAAATTATACTGTTAATGCAAAGTCGTTGCTGGGTATCCTTATGCTTGCAGCTGCAAGGGGAGCTAAGATCAAGGTGGAAGCGGTCGGCGAAGATGCTGAGCAAGCGGTAAAGTCGATCCTTAATCTTGCTCGCAATAAGTTTAACATTAAGTATTGAGCCAAGAACCTATCCCTGCAATATGCTTCTGTCGATTTTTGAGTTGTTTTGAGCCTAATTACTAGGATAGGTTCAACTATTCTTGAACGGCAACAGCTTTCTCGAGAATCTCTTTTCGGCAATAGACCGGAATGTTGTCCATCAAGGCCAAAGTGATGCAATCGCTTGGGCGCGCATCGATCTCTAAAATGGTCCTTTGATCGCCGCTTGTCTGCTCGAGAAATAGACGGGCGAAATAAATCGTGTCCTCGATGTCGGTAATCACAATCTGCAGGGGCTTAATGTTCAGTCCCCGAAAAATGGCATTCATCAGATCGTGGGTATAAGGGCGAGGCTTATGCTCCGTCGTCAAAAAGGTCTGGATGTTGCGTCCCACCTGAGGGTCGGTGTAGATCGCAAACCGTTTTTCGTTTGTTCCCAATATGATTACTGTATAGGAACGGGACTGCATAATTTTATTAAATGTGATCGGAACTAGTTCAGATGCCATTTCTGCCGCACTCCTCTTCCCGGAGTTAATTGGTCTCTTATCGAGACCGTTGCAAAACCTGCTTTGGAGACTAAATTCGATGATTTTTGTGCAGGGCCGGTTTTCGTATAAATTGACATACTCGATGGAGAGTAGGCTATTTATGCGGAATCCGGGTTCTGCGCAAAAAGCGCGGATTTAGGCCCGAACCGGGGTTATGCAAAGGTCTCTTAATCGCTATATCTAGGATTTGATGACAATTTGTCCATCAAAAAAGCCAATAATGACCCTTCCAGCAAGATGGAAGAAGAACCCAGTGTCGACAACACCGGGGATATGCATGAGCGCTTCGTGGTCCTCTTCAGGGTTGTTGCGAGGCTCATGGAAATGGATGTCGATGATGTGATTGGCGTTGTCAGTCACAAAAAGCGAGTTGTCTGCTTTTTTGCGAAATTCGCCGCGATAGCCGAGCTTTTCGATACGGCGAAGCGTGGCATGGGAAGCAAAAGGGATCACTTCGACAGGAAGTTTACAGACGCCGAGCTTGTCGACGCATTTGGACTCATCGACGATGACGATCATCTCCTTGCTCATGCTTGCTACGATTTTTTCTCGAACAAGGGCGCCGCCGCCGCCTTTGATCATCCTTTTTTGAGGATCGATCTCGTCAGCGCCATCGACGGTAAGGTCGAGTGATGTAACGGCATCGATGTCCAGAAGGGGAATCCTACCTATTTGAGCTTGCTTGAGCGTTTGGACCGAGCTTGCAATCGCATGGACCTTAAGGCCGTCCCGGCAACGCTGGATCAACTTTTCAATGAAAAAAAATGCGGTCGATCCGGTTCCAAGCCCAATGAGCATGCCATCTTCGACAAGTTCCGCAGCTTTGTATCCGACAGCTTTTTTGATGGCGTCTCTGGACATATGAACCAAAAAGATTTATAAGATAAGGCTATATACCCAAATGTTTAAGGATGCATGATTACATTACAAGAACTTTCTTCATATTTAGACCAGCTATTAGCTCCCGGCGATTTTATCGACGATTGTCCCAATGGGCTTCAGGTCGAAGGTAAACGGGAAGTCCAAAAGATTGCGTTTGCGGTTTCTGCCAGCGTTGCAGCGATTGAAGCCGCTGTCCGTCTTGGCGCAGATGCTTTAATCGTGCATCATGGAATGTTTTGGCAAAAAGATCCTTTGCCTGTTTGCGGACCGAAAAAGCAGAAGCTTGAAAAACTGCTTGCCAGTCAGATCTCCTTATTGGGATACCATTTGCCATTGGATGCCCATGCAAAGTTAGGGAACAATTGGAAGGCTGCCGCAGATCTCGGTTGGTCTCAACTAGAGCCTTTTGGTCTTTTTCGAAAAATGGCGATCGGGGTCAAGGGGCGGTTTTCTAAAATGCCGGTTGAAGAATTTCAGAAAATTCTGGAAACGTACTACGGCCATCCTGCCCATATAGCCTTTGGAGGGAAAAGGGAAGTTTCGAGCTGCGGCATCATTTCGGGCGGAGCGCATTGGAACATCGTCGAGGCGGCCGAACAGGGGCTGGACTGCTATATTACAGGCAGTTTTGATGAGCCGATCTGGGACATAGCCCATGAAAGGGGGATCAATTTCTTGGCTTTGGGCCATTATGCGACAGAGCGTGTAGGGGTTATGGCCTTGTGCAAAGATCTCCAGACCCGCTTCGCCCTTCCTTGTTCTTTCATTGACCTGCCTAATCCATTTTAAGGATCTATTTTCCTTAATCATTAATTCTTAATTACTTAAGTAATTTTATTTCTTTCTAATCTGTTGATTTTCTGTTTTTTAATTAGCGTTAAATAATATTTTTTGACTTTTAATTGACATTTCAATTATAATTTAATTTGTTTTGTAAAATTAAAACAATAAAACCATATTAACTAATCAATAAAAAAGGGGTTTTAAAATGGCAGTTCAACCAGTAATTAATAAAGCATATATTGAAAATTTGCCGTATGCGCAGGAAAGTAAGCTGAAACCTGTTGCAGGCCAGAGGTTTTTCTCGGCTCTAGAGGCAACTTATGGAGAAGCTAAGGCTGCTTCTACGGTTCGATTCCTAATGTCACAATCTGATCAATCGTTTCATGGCGTAAAAGAGTTTAAGGATCGGCTATCATCAGCGATTGTTGATAACGCGCTTCTCTCAGTTGATGATCAGAAGTATCTCGCTAACATTGCTCAAAATATCGCGCTAGGCGTCTTCAAAGAATAACTGGACGTTTTGAGATGATCGAGAATTCACTTCTCGATCATCTTTAGTTTAATTTGTTTTTAACTGTATTGCCTGGTAAAGGCTTTATTAGAGAGCTAAAGGGGTATTTTAGCGAAGTTCCTATCCAAATGTATAGTGTATATAGACCTGTTTGATCCTTTTTAATGGATTAATTCCGTTAGTCATTCATATTCAATTGTTTATGTTTTTATTCCTTTCTAGTTGGTTGTTGTTCGTGTTTTTATAATCTGATATAAATAATATTTTTTTTGACATTTAATTATAAGTATAATTATAATTTGATTTGCTTAACAAAGGTAACTTAATAAAAATGGGGTATTAAAATGGCAGTTCAACCAGTAATTAATAAAGCATATATTGAAAATTTGCCGTATGCACAGGAAAATAAGTTGAAACCTGTTGCAGGCCAGAGGTTTTTCGCGGCTCTAGAGGCGACTTATGGAGAAGATAAAGTTGCTTCCACGACTCGGTTTCTATACAAACAGCCTGATCAATCATTTCATGGCGTAAAAGAGTTCAAGGATCGCATGACGGCAGCGCTTGTTGATAATGCGCCTCTCTCAGTTGATGATCAGAAGTATCTAGCTAATATTGCTCAAAATATCGCGTTAGGTGTTTTCAAGGAATAATTTAACGTTGTGAGACGATCGAGAACTCAATTCTCGATCGTCTCAATCTTAATTGTTTTTTTTATGTATTTTATTTCTTTTGTGTATTTGTTATAATTAAATAGGAATAGTTGTTTTTAGTAATAAATTAATATAGGTTTTTTATGTCAGTTAGATTAGATCAAGATGCAGCAACTTACATTGTTTCCCTTGCCGCTCCAGAAGAAGAGCGCACTAGAAAGCTCTCTCCGTTGCCTGGAAAAGGCTTTATCAGCGAGCTAAAAGGGTATTTTGGCGAAGTTCCAATCCAATTGTATTTAGATAAGCATTTTAAAGGAGTTGATCCAAGAACTCTAGAAGGGGGCAAAAAAAAGGTTTACGAAGCGCTCTTCCAAAATGCCGACATCTCTGTGAACAATCAGATTAAAATCGTAAAAGCAGTGATTAAAAGGTTCCCGATTGGAAAAGAGTATATTCAAAATATTCCTTATGCGCAGACCGAGCATCTTGTTCCTGTTTGCGGAATGAAGTTTTATAAAGCTTTAGAACTGACTTACGGGCTAAAGGCTGTTCAAGAAGCGAATAAGCAGATATTCGGAATGGACAATTCGTTATATCATGGAGTTAAAGAATTTAAAGACAGAGTTTCAACCGCGATGTCAGATGATTCAGAGCTATATCCTGAAGATCAAAAATACATCCAAGATCTCGTGCAAAATTGCGCTTACATTAAGTAACAGGAATTCTCCACAAGAGGGGTGTTCCCCCTCTTGTTCTATGTAAAGTCCCAGATTCTCATTTGGCCGTCGGCATAGCCCGAAATGAAACGGTCCTCCTCAATGGCTACAGTCGTTGCAGCTTGCTCTGGATTTCGCAGATACGTTAGGAGATCAAACGTTCCCGACGAGTTTTTTCTCAGGATACTGGTTTTTGAGTCGGTAGAGGCAATGCAGAGAAAATCCTCTTTCATCACGATCTGGTTGATCCGATCGGTATGAACCGCCGCGCATGGAATTTCTGCATAGTCTTTAGATTCCTGTTTTCTGAAAATCCTTACCTGCCCTTTTAAGCTGCCGGTTACGAGGTAGTCTTCATGGACGTAAAGTTGAGTGATCGAGTCTAAAAACCGAGTGATAATGGAACGGATTTGTATTTCCTTAAGCTGCCCATTGTCTTCCTTGGCAAAGATTTTTAGCCTTCCGTGAAAGTTGCTAATAAAGAGATGGTCGTCCGTAGATCGGATCTCGCATGCGTGGTCGAGAGAAGGTGTGGTTTCAGCGGGGGAGTAGGAGTATCCGAGCGTTTTGTCTTCGTTGATTTTCCAAATATCGATCGAGCTGTCGGTCTTAAGAAGGGCTACAGAATCGGCGCAGTTCGTGAATTTTAGGATATTCGGAGTCGTGTCTGCATGGACATAGTTCCCATCCGGTTCTTTTTTCCAGATGTAGAAATGGTTGTTGCCCGTTACGAAGAACAAGTGATCTTTGTTCAGCGCGAACTGAACGATTTTAGAGCCGTCTCCTGCAAGGGTTTGTAAAAGGGCAAAAGGCTCGGGAGCAGAAGGCTTATGCATCAGTTGGATAGATCCGTCCTCTGTAGGAAAAGCGATGCGTCCTGTTTCAGGATGGAATTGGATCATTCCGTCTGTGCAGCCTACGATCGTTTGAACTTCGTCATAGGAGTGTTCAGGATTTGCAGCCCTGATCTTCATTGTGCCCTCGCAATCGGCTGTTATTAGATAGGGCGCATGGTGGACGATGCTAGTCACCCTTGCCGCATGGGCAGGCAGGGTCCTCTCTTGGCAAATCCCTTTAACGAGATTGGACTCGATCCTAAAGGCCATCTGATGAAGAGGTTTCCAAATAATTTGAGGTGTAGGGACCACCTTGGAAGCTCGGACCGGAAAGATTTTGATAAACAGGTTTTTCCAGAGAAAATTGTCGTTTGAGAGGTTAAATAAGCGGCGGCAGGCAAGAGAAGCTCTGGCTAGGTCTCTTTCGTTGAGGTTCGATAAAATCTCAATCAAAACCTCATTCGGGCAGGCTAGGAGAAGAGATTCTTCTGCTGCAGCCCCATCAACAGTATGCCCGACCGGCATCTGAATTAAAGCGGTTGAGTCGCCGCTGATTGGTTTTGTTGCCATAAGGGTTCTCCTTGTGAATAAAGGGTTTTTTTATTTCGTTGAAATTTACACGATTTTATCATTAACTAGAAATAATCAGAATAAAAATGATGTTTTTATTTTGACTTTAAATTGATGATATAATTGTTTTTATTTATATTTATCGATCCAGGGGTGGCAAAAATTTTGTTCGATTTGAATTAAAATCTTAACATATTTATGATAGCCGATGAGCACTCTTCTTGTCTTGAGCGCTTAATCTTTAGAAGATCGAATCGATAAATGTGAGGTAGGGATGTCGCAAACATTGACCGAAAAGAAAATGCAGCTAGCGGACGAAAGCCCTAAAACACGCAAAGCGCGGGAAAAGCTGAAGCGTCAACTAGACGCGTTGGATAAGAAGATCACTCCGCAAGCCTTAGAAAAGAAGGCGATCGAGATCCATCGCTGGATCGAGCGTCATGCCCAACACCGGGTGGTTTTGAAGTCTAAGAGCATTTGTCTGTTCGACGAGAATCAAAATACCGCTGATTTGAGCCAACGCGTTGTGCTGCTGGCCGAAAAGCTTAAGAAGGATTCCCAGTTTTCAAAAGGAAAAGCCGCATCCCAGTTCTACGCCGAGCGGAAGACGACCGTCCAAAAGTAATCATCAAGCTTAAGAGCTAGGCATCAATCATCGTTTTTCGGGGCGCCTACAGTTTTGCAACCGGCTCTTTAATGTCCCATTTTTCCTCCCTTGCACTCCCCGCTATGCGTCTAATAGAGGATAGGGGGCATCTTGTGATCGCTGATTTTTTCAACGGCCTCAAGTTGGATTAATACCCAATTTTTGAAGGTAATTAGTCATGGGCGCCGATTCGTTTTGTCGAAAAATTCTTGCTTTCGCTACACTTCTTCTTTTTTCAAGGAAGCGGAAGTATGTCTAATGTCATTGAGTGTCTGAAGGAAAGGGGCCTTATCGATGCCCTTACAAGTGAAGAGCTGATCAAACGTGCCGACAAGCCTCTAAAAGTGTATGTGGGCTTCGACCCGACAGCTGACAGCCTCCACATAGGAAGCCTGGTTGGAATTGTCTTTTTAAAATGGTTCCAAAAGTTCGGGCATACCCCGGTTGTTATTTTAGGGGGCGCTACAGGCCGCATAGGCGATCCTTCTGGGAAGAGCGTTGAAAGGCCTTTACTGGACCAAGCTGCGATTATCCAGAACGTGGCTCGGATCCGCCGCCACTTTGAAGCGGTCCTCGATTTTTTTCATCCCACGGCAAAGCCGATCATTCTGAACAACGATCAGTGGTTTTCCCAATTTAACCTCATCGAATTTTTACGCGATGTCGGCAAGCATTTTCGTGTAGGGACCATGCTGGCAAAAGAGAGCGTCCGTTCGCGGCTTGAGTCGGAAGAAGGGATTAGCTTTACCGAATTCAGCTACCAACTTTTACAGGCCTACGATTTCTACCATCTCAGAAATCACCATGGCGTTGAAGTCCAGGCGGGGGGAAGCGATCAGTGGGGCAATATCACGGCTGGAATTGATTTAGTCCGCAAGCTCTCCGGCGAAACCGCATATGGCTTGACGTTTCCTCTGCTAACGCGCAGCGATGGAAAGAAGTTCGGCAAGACAGAGGGAGGCGCTATTTGGCTGGCGGCCGACCGGTGTTCCCCCTACCAGTTTTATCAGTACTTTATCCGCGTGCCCGATGCGGATGTGATCAAGATGATGCGTATGCTGACATTCATGGAAATGAAGGAAATTCGTGAATACGAAGAGATGCTGGCCCATAGCGATTATGTTCCCAATACGGTGCAACGGCGCTTGGCTGAGGAAATTACGCGCATGATCCACGGCGAGGAAGGTCTTAGCACGGCCCTTAAGGTCACAGAGAGCGCTGCGCCGGGCTCCAAAGCGGTTTTAGACGCAGAGGTTTTTAAAGAGATCTCTCAGGACATGCCGAGCACATTTCTCAATTTCGCAGAGGTTATAGGGCAAAAGTACACTGACGTCGCAGCCCGTATCGGCCTATCCTCAAGTAAGACAGAGGCCCTTCGGCTCATCCAAAATGCCGGCGCTTACCTCAACAATGAGAAGGTCGACGATCCGCAATTCCGGATCCAAGAGGATCTCCTTATCGGAGGGGAGTACCTGCTTTTTGGTTCTGGCAAGAAGAAAAAAATCCTGGTAAAGGTCCAGAAATAGAACCCGTTGCAAAGCGGGCTTGGCCGCGAACTGGTCTTACTGCAGCCAGTCCAAATTCACAAAACCAGACGGAGCGCGGTATATATCAACAAGACGGGTTTCAACAAGCTGATGAAATTTTGCTTTTGATTTTATTTTGACTGAGAAGTTATAGGGAAGGAAAGATCGGGTTGCCATAGCATGCTATATCTTGTTGCTTTTTTCCATTTTGAGAAAAAGACTTGCTTGAAAATCAACATGATACAACAATGAGCTAGAAAAAGCATGGAGTCTGCCCACCGAGCCTCTGACGAAAAAACAAGGAGTCATTAAATATGGCGACAATCACTAAAAAGAAACTGATTCAAGTGATTTCCCAAAATCGAGGAGTTCATCCCAATGATGTGCGTAATGTCATTCAATCTTTTTTAGATGCGATGACAGAGTACCTATCTCGAGGAGATCGTTTAGAGTTCAGAGATTTTGGTGTGTTTGAAATCGTAGAAAGAAAGCAAAAGATTGGTCGAAACCCCAAAAATGCTGCGGTTCCGATTGTAATCCCAGCTCGGCTTGCGGTCAAGTTCACTCCAGGCAAAAAGATGAAAAAACTCATTGAGAAAGAAAGAAAGTCTAGCCAGCAGTCTTCTTCCAATCCTAAATAATTTTCGCTCGTTTTCCCGCCTATCTTGCCAGTTGCACTGGTAAGATAGGCTTATCCCAATAAATATTTAAATCGTTTCCGGGCAGGATTCTGAACTTATCCGTTTGGAAACAAATTTTCATATTAGACCTTGGCTAACTCGCTTGGGCTGTAATGCCCCCTTCGACTTTGACGGTTAAAGCAAGTTATTCAAAGGTTCTTTTTTAAAATTTTCTTATGTATAGTTAAGATTCCCGGGTGTAAAGTCGAGTTTTAGTCCTTGAAATCTATCTTTTTGTGTAGATAATTGTTTGATAATTATGTGTTTCTAGGAGATTGGTTTGTCTATTCCGAAGTTGTTGACTATTGGCGCGGTCGCTCTGTTCACGATTATTGGAGTCACTGCCTATTTGAAAAAACCTGCGTCTTCTGCGGATGATGTTAAAAAAGGGGCTGCCCTCAAGCCTGTTGAGCCGTCCGCTTCGCCTATTCCCGAAACGGCTGTTGTTGCCGTGCCTGCGAAGGCTTTGCCTCAGAAGGAAGTTGTTAAACCAATTCGCGCGGAGGTCAAGAAAGCAACGTCCGAAGCGGCTCCGACAGCGCCAGTCAGCGCTCCACAGTCGGCGCATGATGATTTTCCAATCATAGACCGAGTTTTTCAGCTCTATACAACCGGGCCTTCGAAGCTGCCGGTCGTAGAAACAATTACATATACAAGTTCGGTCCCCTGGCTAAAAGGAAGGCCTGCATGGGTTGCAGACTACGCCGCCCATTACAATACATCCCGCCATTTCATTGCGCGCAGTTTGAACGGGAAGGCCGACTATTTTTCGCAAAAAGTGTTTGAGGGGAGCAAGTTCAACGTCTTCAGGAAAGACAAGCGGATCCAGTTCTATCTCTTAGTTGACGTCTCTCGCTTGAAGATGGGATTTTATTATATTGACCTCGATACGAATGAGCGGGTTTTGCTCAAAACTTATCGGGTTGGCCTAGGCAGGCTTGATCCTTCCAAGCCTTCAGGATCGCTGACGCCGCTCGGACGGTACGCTTTGGGAGATAAAGTGGCCATCTATCAACCGGGCACAATGAGCTATGTTCTTGATCAAAAGGTTGAAATGATCCGCATATTTGGAACGCGGTGGATCCCCTTTGACCAGGAGATTGAAAGGGCTACTGCCTCTGCGAAAGGATATGGAATTTACGGAGCTCCTTGGAACTTAGAAACTAAGACCGGAAAGTGGAGCGAGCAAAGAGAGTGCATTGGCAAATACGACACAGATGGAGGCATACGCCTTCTTTCCGAGGACCTTGAAGAGATTTTTTCGATAATCATCTCCAAGCCATCGTTTATCGAAATTGTTAAAGATTTCCGCGAAGCCAAGCTGCCAGGCGTAGAAGTAGCAGCCCCTACACGTTAGAGAGGATGGGAAGATTATGTTACCGCACGAGAAGCAGATTCTTGAGTACGAAAAGACGATCGCCCAGTTGAAGGAGCAAGACAAAGGCAAAGGTCTTCTCTCTGATGAGGAGATTGTTAAATTAGAGAAGAAGCTCGATCAGCTTCGCAAAAAGGTCTATTCTCAGCTTACCCCATGGGAAAGAGTTGCGATCTCCCGCCACCCCTCCCGCCCCCGTTCTATCGATTATATCCGCAACATGTGCGAGGACTTTACCGAGATCTTCGGAGACCGTTTGTTTCGGGACGATCCATCGATTATTGCCGGCCTTGCTAAGATCGGCGGAGTGAAGTTCATGGTCATCGGCCAAGAGAAAGGGTGCGATACGGAAAGTCGTCTTCACCGCAATTTCGGAATGCCTCATCCGGAAGGTTATCGGAAAGCCATGCGCTGCATGCGGCTTGCCGCTAAATTCAAACTTCCTGTCCTGAACCTTTTAGATACTCCTGGAGCCTATCCTGGACTTGCAGCAGAAGAGAGGGGGCAAGGTTGGGCTATTGCCCAAAATCTATGGGAAATGGCGCGTCTGCCAACGCCGATCATTGTGATTCTCATCGGAGAAGGTTGCTCCGGGGGAGCGCTGGGAATGGGAGTTGGGGATGTTGTCGCCATGCTGGAGCATTCCTATTACTCTGTGATCTCTCCCGAAGGATGCGCCTCGATTCTGTACAAGGACGCCGGCAAGAATGAGATTGCCGCCCAGTCTTTGAAAATGCACGTTGAAGACCTCTTGCAGTTAGATATTGTCGATGCGATGATCGAGGAGCCCCTTGGCGGCGCCCATCATAATCCGAAGGAAGTGTACGCTAACGTAAAGAAATACATCGTCGATCAGTGGAACATTCTAAAGACGGTGTCTCCAGATATCCTAATCGAACAAAGATATCAAAAATTTCGTCGAATTGGCAAATTTGTCGTAGAAGACAAGATGCCGGTCGTGTAGACTGGCATCTTAGTTTGAAATAGAACCGGGATAGACATGAAATTACTCCTTACAGCCGCTTTGCGCAACCGCAAGCATTTATCTCTCTTGATCGTTACTTTTTTAACCCTGTTTGCTCTAACGATCGCAAGCCAGATGGAGATGTTTGCCCTCGGCGTTCTTTCCAATAATGGCGCTGACTTTTTTTCTCTCTTTTCTTCTGAAAAAACTGAACTCGGGAAGTCGCCGGAGAGCATCTCTTTGCACCAGATTGAGTCTAAGTGGCATGAGATCGACACAACTGGAAGCGGGATCATCACAAAGCAACAGGCGGCAAATTACTTAGCTCAGCAGAAAGAGACGAATCCCCTCAACTGGATCTTGTCCAAAGTCAAGCAAGAGTTCAGCTTCTCCAACAGCATCAATGCTTTGGTCCTTATCCTGCTCTGCGTTGCCGTATTCAAGGCGATCTGGCTGTTTGCCAGCCGGTATACGACGCAGCTGCTCGCTATCCGCGTCAACCGCGACCTAAGACAGCAATATTTTGAACACATCCAATCCCTGCCAATGAGCTTTTATCAGAAGCACAACATTGGCTCCCTCTCGTCCCGAGTCGTCGGCGATGCGGGGCAGATTGCGACATCGATCAACTCCTGGATCACTAATTATCTTCAGACCCCATTTACGATCATTACTTGCCTTTCGATGTGCTTTTACCTCTCATGGCAGCTTTCGCTGGTTATCTTTTTCGGCGTGCCGCTGATCATCATCCCAATTGTTTTCCTGGCCCGGCGCGTCAAACGTGTTTCCCGCCAGTTGCAGACCAATCAAGAGCGTTTTGCCAACGTGCTGATCGACTTTCTCGCAGGGATTCAGACCGTTAAGATCTTCTCCATGGAAGCATTTTCCTTAAGAAAATACAAAGAACAGAACGATAGGATGGCCGTCCTTGAGAGCAAAACTGCTAAATACGGCCTGTTGACGCGACCAATCCTCCATGCAATCACCACCTTGTGCTTAGCTTCGGTGGTCCTCTTTGGATTGTACACACTGGACATGAGCATTTCTCAACTGATCGTCTTCTGCGGCCTTTTACAGCTTATCTATGAGCCAGTGAAGAAATTTGCTGATGAAAATGCCAATATTCAACGGGGAATCGTCGCCGCTGAAAGGATGTTTGAGGTGCTCCACCTTAAGCCGGATATTGAAGACCGCGTTGGCGCCCTCGAAGTGAATGGATTCCATGACAAAATTGAGTTTGACCATGTTTGGTTCCGCTATCAAGGCGATTGGGTATTGAAGGATGTCTGCTTCACTGTGAAAAAAGGGGAGACCGTAGCCATTGTCGGGCCAACCGGCGCCGGCAAGTCGACGATCGTGCAGCTGTTGCCCCGCCTTTACGAAGTGCAGCAGGGCGAGATCCGGATCGATGGAAAACCGATCAGCGCCTACACCCAAAAGTCCTTGAGGGAGCACATCTCTTTTGTTTCCCAAAAGCCATTCTTATTTTTCGACACTGTGGCAGCCAACATTGCCTACGGACGTAATTTTACCCGCGAAAAGATCGAAAGCGCGGCTAAACGAGCCCATGCGGAAGAGTTCATCAGCCGGATGCCTCAGAAGTATGACTCGATGCTGGCTGAAGCAGGTCAGAACCTATCGGGCGGCCAACAGCAACGTCTTGCGATTGCGCGAGCCCTCGTTAAAAACGCTCCCATCCTCATTCTGGATGAAGCGACCTCGTCCCTTGACGGCATCAGCGAGCTGCATATCAAGAATGCGATTGCCAGCTTGCACGGCGAAGTGACTCAAATTTTAATCGCCCATCGGTTGTCGACAATCGAGCATGCTGACAAGATCATCTATCTGGACAGGGGAGTGAAGATCGCAGAAGGGAACAAAGAGGAACTGTTAAAGAATTGCGAACCATTCCGAAGGATGTGGGAAGCTCTCTATCATACAGAAAAGTTCCAGCGGGAAGAGCAGGCCAATTTCACTTACCAAGAGCCTAAATAGTTCTAATTTTTTTCAAAGAACCAGCTTACATGTTAGAATAGGCGGCCGCTGATCGTGGCCGCGTCTTTATCCGGGGCGATCAAAACGACATTTCCTTGTTCATCAGGTACGCCTAAGGTCAGGACCTCTGACATAAAAGGGCCGATCTGCCGCGGCGGAAAGTTCACTACAGCCAAGACCTTTTTTTTAAGAAGGTCTTCTTTTTTGTAGTGGTGGGTGATTTGGGCGCTCGATTTCTTAATGCCGATTTCTCCGCCGAAATCGATCGTAAGCTTGTAAGCAGGTTTCCGCGCTTCGGGAAATTCATCCACTGCGATGATTTGTCCAACACGGATGTCGATCTTTAAAAATTCGTCAAAGGTAGCCATATTCGAACCTATCTCGGTAATCATTTTCGTCGATTTTCTGGTTATTAAGTCAGCAGTCCTAATTTTTCGAATGATTGTTTCAATTCACCATTTTCAGGCTTGTCAAAAGCTCCTGTTGAAGCGAGCCAACCCACGTAGCTCTTGGGGATTTCTGAAAGGGGTTTTCCCTGATGCTTGCCAAACGGCATGCGGCTTAAGACTTGAGGCTTTGCAAGAAGCTCAATCACAGTTTCTATCGGCAGATCATCGATCATGCAGGAAAACACCTGGTGCAGTACGATCACGTCATCGAGAGCCCGGTGGGCGTTATTGGCCGGAAATCCATAGACCTCCCTTAATGATTGGAGGGTATGTCTAGGGAGGTCGTTCCGGTACTTGCGCGACCATTTCAATGTATCGATATAGCGGAAAGCGGGGAGTTCGACGCCGGCCCGCTTGAACTCTGCTTCAAGGAAAAGCTTATCGAATGCGTCATTGTTATGAGCGATCAACACAGATTCTTCAGGACAGAAGTCCAAAAACAGGAGGGCGACTTCCTTAAAGCTCATCGCTTGGGCGACCATGGCATCTGTGATATGGTGGATAGCGCTTGCTTCCGGGGGGATGGGGATGCCTGGATTGATCAGGTGGACAAAGGAGCGGTTTTCAACAGGATCAAAAGCAGCAATTTCAATGATCCGGTCTTTGTCGGAACGGGTTCCTGTGGTTTCCGTATCGTAATAAATCGGTCTTAAAGGCATGCGCGGCTCTCCGAGATTGTACAGTGGACGTGGGTCATAAAAAATTAATCATACGCGAAAGAGGAAAAAATTGCATGAATAGATCATTTCTTGATATCAATTTTCTTCTTCAATCGCTTTCTAAAGGTCCGATATGAAAAAAGCAATTTTCTCCCTAGTTGCCGTGTTTTTCCTTCTTGCCATTTCATCAGGCAGCCTCTTAAACGGCATAGAAAAAGGGGCCGTTTCTGAAGTCTATTTCTCTCCGCAAGACGGGGTCGCCGACAGGCTGATCGCCAGAATTAATGCGGAAAAGCAGAGCATTAAAGTTGCAGTCTACTGCTTGATGCATACGGGGATTGCCAAAGCATTGAAGGCGGCCCATGCGCGCGGTGTCGATGTCGAAGTGATCCTCGACCCCTATTCCATTAAGTCCCGATCTCCAGTGATGAAAATGGTTGAAAAGGGGATCCCGGTCTATGTTTGGAACCCCAAGCAGATCGTTAATCACGCTAAGCAAAAGAAAAAGCCTCTTATGCACGATAAGTTTTGCGTTTTCGGGGATCACACGGTATGGACCGGCTCATTCAACTTCACTAGAGAAGGGGCTCTTGCCAACCGGGAAAACGTCGTCGTGATGGAGGGGGTCGATATTGCCAAGAGCTACCTCATCGAATTTGCAGCGATCAAGGACGCTGGTTGCTCCACCTACCAGGATTTTATAAGCGAACGGCAATAACTAATGCCTGATTTTCAGATTCGAAGAGGCTCAAGGCTGATCTTTGCCTTGCCTCCCGCTAGAAAGGGAGCTTGCGGGCAAGGATCAGGCCTCAAGGCGGTTTAATTTTTTTTGTTGATAACGGCATCATATTTTTCTCTTCTCTATTTTGCCGTAAATCTGTATTCTAGTAGCTCTTACATGTTGACTTAAGCTACTCCAATTCAAGGATGTTGTCATGATATTGAACAGAATAGCCGCAATTGTTTTAGCGGTCGTAGTTTTGTGCGGGGCGACAAGTTGCTATCAGGTCCACTCGGACGATGATCTGCGTACGATTCCTGTAACAAACAATCCCAATGTCGTTCCTAAGTCAAGCACGCATGGGATTCCATCTCCAAAGATCTAGATTGATTTTTTCAGATCTGTTAGATACGGTGTAAAAGAATAATAGAACAAAATTGAGAACCTTAGGAATGAAGCGAAAACCACCAGTAGCTTACAACTTTTTCGAGTCGGACACATCGCAAGTCATCAAGCAAATCGGCAAAGAGGCGCTGATCAAGCATCTCAAAGCGATGCTGTTGATTCGCAACTTTGAAATTCGCGCCGAGGCTGCCTATCTCCAGGGTAAAATTGGAGGTTTTTTTCATTCTTATATGGGACAGGAGGCTGTCCAGACATCTGCAGTTGCCGTGATGGGGATCGACCAGTGGTGGGCCACTTCCTATCGCTGCCATGCTCTAGCTCTTTTGTTAGGCGCTACGCCCAATGAGCTGATGGCGGAGCTATTCGGAAGGGTGACCGGAAATGCGCTCGGCCGCGGCGGCTCGATGCACTTCTTTACCAACCGACTTCTGGGCGGCTTTGGTATTGTCGGCGGACAAATTCCTATTGCTACCGGAGCAGCGTTCACGGTCAAGTACCTCAAAGATCAAAAAGAACAGATGAACCGGCGAAATTGCGATGTATCGGTCTGTTTTTTTGGAGACGGAGCCGTCGTCCAAGGATCATTTCACGAGTCCCTGAACTTGGCCTCCCTTTGGGACCTCCCCTGCATCTATGTCATTGAAAACAACCAATGGGGAATGGGCACTCATGTCGATCGGGCTGTGTGCGTCGAGCCGATCGCAGAGAAGAAAGCGCCTGGCTTCGCAATGGAATCTTACACTTTTGACGGGATGGACTTTTTCAACTGCTATGCAGGTTTTCAGCACGTCTTCAATTCCGTCAAATCCAATTCACGGCCTGTTCTCATCGAAGTCGTTACCGAACGTTTCCGCGGTCATTCGATTTCCGATCCCGGCCTTTATCGCACCAAGGATGAGCTTCAAGGCTGCATGGCCCGCGATCCTCTACTGATTATGTTCAAGACCTTGACAAACTCCCATATCATTACGGAAGAAGAGTACCATGCCATGGACAAGGAAATGAAAGAGATTGCGATTGCTGCCATTAAATACGCAGATGATAGCCCCTGGCCAGACCCGATCACATTAGAAGAAGACGTATTTAGCCCTTAATTGAACGTGGAGTTGATTTAAGATGCCCATGCAAGTCGTAGAAATGCGCGAAGCGATTCGGCAAGCCCTTGATGAAGAAATGCAAAGGGATCCAGCTGTGTTTATTATGGGCGAAGAGGTCGCAGAGTATAATGGCGCCTATAAAGTGACGAAAGGGATGCTCGATAAATGGGGCCCGACCCGCGTCATCGATACGCCGATCTCAGAACTGGGTTTTGCAGGGCTTGGCATCGGGGCTGCAATGACCGGCTTAAGGCCTGTCATCGAGTTCATGAGCTTCAATTTTTCTTTCGTCGCCATCGACCAGATCGTCTCCAATGCGATCAAAATGTATTACATGTCGGGCAACCGATACTCCGTTCCGATTGTATTCCGAGGCCCCAACGGCGCTGCAGCGCAGGTCTCCTCCCAACACTCCCATTGCGTTGAAGCGATCTACGGCAATTTGCCTGGACTGATCATCGTTGCGCCGAGCAATCCCTATGATGCAAAAGGCCTTCTTAAATCGGCAATCCGCAACAACAACCCTGTCCTCTATTTGGAATGCGAGCTTTCCTACGGCGATAAGATGGAAATTCCCACCGAAGAATACTTGGTGCCCATTGGAAAGGCAAAAGTCGTCAAAGAAGGGAAACACGTCACGTTGATCTCGCACAGCCGGATGGTCAACCTCTGCAAGCAAGTCGTCGATGATTTTGCCAAGAAAGGGATCAGCGTTGAGCTGATCGATTTAAGGACGATCAAGCCGCTCGATCTTCCAGCGATCATCGCATCCGTGACCAAAACACACCGTTGCGTGCTTGTGGAAGAAGGGCATATTTATGCCGGTATTTGCGCTGAAGTGGGGTTCCAGATCATGGAACACTGCTTTGATCTGCTCGACGCTCCTGTCGTCCGTGTTGCCCAGAGAGAGACCCCGATGCCTTATTCCAAAGCATTGGAAAAAGAGACCATGCCGACCAAAGAACGGATCGCTGCAGCCCTTCAACAAGTTTTAGCTTGAACTCAAGTGGAGTGAATGACCTATGCCTTTTACACTGACCATGCCGAAACTTTCACCGACGATGGAAGAAGGGACCATTACCAAATGGCGCAAGCAAGAAGGGGAATTTGTCAAAGCCGGCGATGTCCTGATCGAAGTCGCCACCGATAAAGCAACTGTTGAACATAGCGCTCTCGATGAAGGGTGGTTAAGAAAGGTTCTGATCAAGGAAGGCCAGACGGCAATTGTCAATCAACCGATCGCCATTTTCACCGAAAAGCGTGAAGAGAGCATTGAAGGGTATCAACCGGAAGGCGCAACGCCGCAGGCTGCAGCTCCAGCACCGGCCCCAACTGCCGGCGCTGAAGAAGCAAAGCCTGCAGCCCCCGCTCCCAAACCGACAGCCGGCCCTGGGCTATCGCAACCGGCCTTTGTTCCTGAGCCTCCTTTACAAAACTACCAGTTTTCAGCTCCGTCCGGAGAGATCCCCGAGCGTCTCAAGACATCTCCTTTAGCTCGTAAGCTTGCTAAAGAAAAGGGGATTGATCTGACTACCGTTAAAGGGTCAGGCCCTCAAGGAAGGATCGTGGCCCGCGACCTGGAGCTCGGACAGCCAACTTCGATCGTCGCATTCGGCCGCAGGGAAGCGCCTACGGTTGCCCCTGGAACCTATGAAGAGACTCCGCTGACTCCGATGCGCAAAGTCATTGGACAGCGCCTGCAAGAGTCGAAGACGTTCATTCCCCACTTCTATGTGACCCAAGAGATCAATGCGGAGCGCCTGGTCACAGTGCGCACCGAACTTGCCGCAGCAGGCATTAAAATCACCTACAACGATCTGGTCATCCGCGCTTGCGCCCTGGCCCTTCGCGAACACCCACAGATCAATTCCGGCTACAATTCGGTCACCCAGTCGATCATTAGCTTTAAGACGATCGACATCGCCGTCGCCGTTAGCTTGGCGTCAGGCCTGATCACGCCGATCATCCGCCATGCCGATTACAAAAACCTCGGACAGATCTCTTCCGAGATGAAGAGCCTGGCAACCCGCGCCCGCGACGGGAAATTGGCCCGCGATGAATATGTCGGCGGCTCGTTCACCGTCTCCAACATCGGGATGTTCGGCGTGAGCGAGTTCAAAGCGATCATCAATCCACCCCAAGCAGCGATCTTAGCTGTTGGAGGCATCATGGACCAACCTGTTGTTAAAGATGGGGCTGTCGTCCCTGGCAAAGTGATGAAATGCACCTTGTCGGCCGACCACAGGATCCTCGATGGAACAGATGCGGCCAAGTTCATCAAAACGCTTCAAAAGTTCCTTGAAAGCCCCTCAATCTTAGTTCTTTAAGGCTAGGATACACTACTTGTATTAGAAGTTAAGGGAGTTTTCGTGTTTTTAGAGTCTGTTACCGACTTAGCCTCTTTACTTTTTCTCGATAGAATAGGAGAAAATAAATAAAGCCGATCAGAATGCAGAGAGATCCAACTAAAAGCGGTGAAAATATCTTCCATCCTGCTAGAGGGCCCGCTACCAAGGGAGCAATAATCTGCCCAATGGACCACATCGAACCGCTGACTCCCATAGCCCTTCCTTGCATATTCTCAGGCGTATTTAATGAAAGGATCGTTCCCAAGTTGATCCATGCTAGTGCACCGCCCAATTGGTTCACTGCAAGGATGATCCAATAGGGCCAGAGTTGCCCGACGCTGACAAATGATGCCAAAGCCACAGCTCCGACGAACATTCCCGTTAAAATGAGGGAACGGGATGGGAATTTTTCCGTCAGTTCTTTATTCAAATACATGGAAGAGAAAGCCCACCAAAGGGCCATATAGGCAAAAAAGTCCCCGATTTTATCGGACCCTAGAGAAAAGCGTTGGACCAAATATGTCGGAGAAAAGACTAGGAAAAAAGCCCATCCGATCAGAAAGAAAAGTTGTGCAATCAAAATGATGCGGAGGGTTTTGTGATGAAAAACGATTCTGATGTCTTTAATGGTGCTCAGTAAGGATCCATTGGTTTCGTCTTTCGTCGGTTTTCTCGTCTCGACGAAAAAAAACAGGACCATCAGAAAATTGATGATCGCTGCAACCGCAGCAAAAATAAAGGCTCCTGCTCCAAATAACCAATCAGGATTCGATAGTTTGCCTCCAATCAAAGGGCCTGCGACGAACCCTAAGCCCCCAACACCCATTAAAATGCCAAAAGCTTTACTGCGGTGTGTAGTATGTGTCAAATCTGCTGTTGCTGATTGAGCAAGTGAAAAATTGCCCGAACAAAATCCTGTGATAATACGACCAACAAATAGCCATCCAAGGCTCTCCTCATAGATGCTCAATCCCATAATTGCATATCCGATCACACTGAGTGCTATCGATCCCAAAAATGCTTTGTATCTTCCATAGTGATCTGCCAATGCTCCTACGATGGGAGCTCCAATGAATTGGGCAACGCCGAACAGAGCATAGAGTAGTCCTAGAACAGTCGTTTTAGTTATGACAGTTGTGTTGGGTTCAAAAAAACTCAGTTCGGGGTTGAGCAGCAAAGGGGCCAAAACAGGGAATACAATAGAATATCCCACTAAATCGAGCGTGTAAGTGAAGACGACCGTCAGAAAAGTGCGATAGGCTTGAGGTGATCGAAACATCGTTTTTTCATATAGGTTTTGATTCTTCTTAGGTTTTTGTTGCATGCGGTCTACAACCACCGTTTTCTTCTAAAAAAGAGAAGGGCAAACAGGGAAAAGAGGATGATCCCGGTCATTACGATAACGAAGGCATGCGTGTCTTTGGAAAAGGGGAGTTCCACGTTCATTCCATAGACGCTCGCAATGATTGTCGGGATGTTAAAAATAATTGTCAGTGCCGTCAGCAGCTTGATCGTTCGATGCAGGTTGTTTGTAAAAATAATCTGATAGGAATCTCTCAAGCTTCGGATGCTTTTCACGGCAATCGTGCATAGATCTTCCGATTGCTTGACTGCTAGGCTCAAGTCTTCTAAAAGCTCTTGGTCCTTTTCGTAGAGGTTGGTATACCGTCCGGAAGTGATCCCCTCAAGGACGTTGTGCGTGGGCTCAAGGGTTTGAAGGTACTGGTTGAGGATCTCCTCATGCCGTGTCAGTGTGGCGATCTCTTCGCTTTCCACCCGGTTCATCTGCTTTTCCTGCGCCATCACCGTGTGGCGCACGCGGCGGATCTGGATCATAAACTCTTGGATGACCCTCAAAAACAGATGGATCATGAGCTTGGAGCGCTGGAGGGTCGATAGCTTGTTCTTCCTTCCGATGAAATTGCGGATGATCGGATTTTTCTGGGGCGAGATCGTAATAAAATAGTGGGAGGTCATAATCATGGTCAAGGTCGCTGTATAGAGCCCGACCGCGACGTCTAGCTCGATCGGATGGCGAGTGAAGATGAGGACCGCATTTTTGAGCTTCTCAATCCGCGGGATCTCATACTTATCGAGGCAATCATGAAGATCGGAAATATCGAGAGATGTGAGCTGGCAGATCTGTTCCAGATCGAGCATGGTCGCGTCTTCAATATGGATCCAGCACCCATCGCGCGGGGTCCCTAAGTTGAGGAAGTTCTCATCTTTTGCTGTTTTGAAGTAATACTCGATCATAGCAGCATCCAGGATTAGCCTTAGAGCGAATTGCAAAACTGCTTTGCACAAAAAAATTGATGCTTTTGAGGGTGTTTGTGAGTTTGACACGAGCCGTTCGATGAGGCCCGACCCCTAGTGGGTCGGACGATGAGAACGGGCGCAAACAATCTCAAAAGGGCAATTTTAACGGACGAATGAGTTTTGCAATTCCCTCCTTACTTCTGGCTATCGCAGATGCTGAGAAAAAGCGCAACCCTCTTCTAAAAAGAAGACTAAAAACGGTGAAGAGAGTCTTCTTCACCGTTTATCTTTCGACGACATGAGTGGTTTATGTGATTAAGCGCGGACCCAGTTGTATTGGCTGCACTCGAGATGGGTGAGAGGAATGGTAACGGTGCCATAGTATGGGGTTCCCCAGCGCCAGTTGCTAAGCAGCGATCCGATCCGTGGCAGATCGTTTTCGCCGGGAGCAGTTGCTGTTCTTACAGCTTCTTCGGGAGAGATGACAGCTGTAAGGCTAAGGGAGATGCTTGTTCCTTGCGCCTGTAAGACTTCAAAATGCTCATTGGCAGTCGCTTGGCCTAAAATTTTGGATATGGCGTAGGTGACGAGCTCTATGCTTGCACGCAAAAGGCTTTCTCCAAGAGAAGCGACAGCCCAAGCGCGGGCTTTCACTTTATCGGTGATCTGTGCGTCGGAGACGTTTTGCTCGAGGCCGTAATGGTAGAACCAGCGCTCGAAGGGGACTTCTTGGCGCAGCCCATAGAGGGTAGCTTGGGTGTTGACAGAGACCCGATGGACAAAACCTTGGATCTGATCGGCAGCATTTCGGACCAAGTTGCCAACGGAGTGAAGGATCGAATCGGCTGTTGAGGGATGTTGGTGGCCTATTGGAGCTGTAACGCTCATGAGATACCTCCTAAGACTTTGGAAGCGTTTGGCAAGCGGTGCGCTCTTCGAGCTCTTCTAAACGCTTTTCCAACGCCTCGATTTGTTTGATGTACTGGTTGATCTTTCTGAGATGGACCTGTTGCCGGTTATGGTCGGCAAGGCTCATGACAGGGCCTCCGGCATATTTGCCGGGCTCTGTGATCGACTTGCTCACGCCGCCGCGCGTCGCGATCATCACGTTATCGGTGATCTCGAGGTGGCCGACGATGCCGGCTTGCCCGCCGATAATGACGTGGCGCCCTGTTTTCGAAGAGCCGGCGATTCCCGTTTGAGAGACGATGATGTTATCTTGGCCTAAAGTGACGTTATGCCCGATCTGGACGAGGTTGTCGATCTTGGTGCCGGAAGAGATCCGGGTGATTTTAAAGCGGGCCCGGTCAATGGTCGTGTTCGCGCCGATTTCTACGTCGTCTTCGAGGATGACGATCCCTAGCTGTTCCAGCTTGATGTGCTTGCCCTTGGCATCGGTGACGTAACCAAAGCCGCACGATCCGATGACCGCTCCGGGCTGAAGGATAACGCGGTTGCCAAGGATGCAGCGCTCGCGGATGACAGCATGCGCATGCAGAATGCAGTCGGTGCCGATCTCAACGCCAGGTCCGATCGAGACAAAGGGGGAGATGCGGGTGTTATTGCCGATCTTTGCGCCTTGGTCGACGACGGCGTAGGGACCGATTTCCACATGATCGCCGATGATGGCGGTAGGGTGGACCACTGCAGTGGGGTGGATGCCTGTAAAACCGGTATAGTGATGGGCCTCAGCCATGATGTGCTGAGCGATCACTTGAAAAGTTCGGGAAGGGTCATTCGAGACCAAATAGTTCTTTCCGTCATCGGTTGGAACGGTTTGATCGACGCAAATGACCCCTGCCTTGGAATCGCGCATTGCTTGGCGATACCGTGGATTGGCTAAGAAAGACACATCCTCAGAGCTTGCAGATTCCAATGCCTCAATGCCGGAAACCGCATGATCGGGATTGCCAACTAGTGTTGCAGATGTGAGTGTGCTGAGCTCAGCAAGAGTGAATTTCTTCATAGCCATGGTTATTTGGTTTTTGTTTCATTGTTTAGAGCAGGCGCAGCTGGCGCGACAGCTTGTTTTTTAGCTTCGTTATCAAACGTTTTATCCATTTCAGAGACGACTTGGTTGGTCACGTCCAGAGTTGGAGAGAAATAGAAGCATGCGTCTTTGTTGACGACAACGGTGAGTTTTTTGTCTTTAGCGACTTTTTCAGAAGCTGTGTTGATGCCGTTGCTGATCGTTTGGATGATCCGCATGTTTGCTTGGTTCAACACTTGGTAGTATTGATTCTGGTAGCGGTTCATCTCATCGCTCAAAACGCGGAATTTGTTTTTTAGCTCTTCTTCAGCTTCAGGCGAGAGGCCGTCGAGATATTCAGGGTCATTGAACTTAGCTGCGATGTCGTTGAGCTGTTTTTCTGTGTCTTCAAGAAGGGTCGACATCTGTTTTTTGAGGGCGTCAAAAGAGGACTGTTCCTGTTTGCCGAGTTTGGAATCGGTCACGCAATTTGAAAAATTGACAACGCCGATCGAAGGCGCGTCAGCTGCAAATGCAGAGGTTGTGAGGCCTGCTGCCAACATGAAAAGAGAGAAATAACGTTTCATAAATTCATTGCTCCTTAGGTTATTGAGGGAGTTGCAAAACTCATTTGCCCGTTAAAATCGCCCTTTTGAAGCTGTTTGCGTCCATTCTCCTTACCCGACCCACTAGGGGTCGGCCTCGTCAAACGGCCCGTGGCAGCTATGCTGTCACTCTCAAACAGGTTCAAAACCATCAATTTTTCCGGGCAAAGCAGTTTTGCAACTCCCTCTAGTTAAAATTGTCCGCCCATCGAGAAGAAGAACTTGCGGACTTCGCTTCGACCATCTGGATTGATCGGGAAGCCCATCCCTACGATGACTGGCACACGGTTAATCAGCTCGACGCGTGCGCCGAAGCCATAGCTTAATTTAAAATCTGCAACAGAAAAACGCTTTAAATCGATTGCTCCTGCATCGACGAACAGGAACCCATCCAAAAATGGGAAAATTTCCTGTAAGTATTCGATTGACAACAGCGATGAAGAGATACCTCCCGTAGGATCGCCGCCTGGGTAGTGGGGGCCTAGGTCAAAGGCGCGGTATCCGCGGACCGAGGTCTCGCCGCCGAGGAAGAAGCGTTCGCTCAATGGAATAGATTCAGGCGTGCTTGTTTTCCAAACCGGTTCGATGAACCGGAAGTCGAACCGGTACTTCATAATACCGTGGCGCCATAGCTGGGTGTAATAGGTATTGATATAACCAAAACGGAAGAAGGTGAACCTTCCGCCAAGTCCTGCAAACTCTCCTTCTAACAGGGAGCGGAAGCCGTTGTGAGGCTTCAAGGCACTGTCAGTCGAGTCGAACGAAATCGAACTGCTGATAGCAGAGATGACGCCATCCTGCTCAGCTCCATGGATATCCCTGTGAGGAATATGGCCGGAAATATGGTTTCGAGCGTTCTTAATGCGGTACTTGGTCCCGAATGTCCAATAATAGTTCAAAGGATAGGAGGCGTAAAGGGTAAGGCCTAGCGTGTCGATATCGTAGTCATTAGAGATCAAGGTGCTGTGGCTTTGCGTGACATCAAAGCCCACTCTCCAAAGCGAATCCCGGAAATAGGGTGTCAACCAAGAAAGCGAGTAGGACCTTTGTTTGGATCCTAAGCTAAGCCGCGCGTGCGCATACTCGCCGCCGCCTCGCAATGCAGAGAGCCCGTCCGAGAAAATTTTGGGGATCCCTTTGTAGTTGAAGTTGCTTTCGGAAAGATCAAGACCGCCGAACAGGGAGTCTGCCGTGCTGAATCCGAAGAACAGGCTGATGTTCCCTGTTGTCGTTTCTTCGACTTCGATGTAGACGTCCCGATAGTTTTCGCCTAGCGCCTGGTCGTCCTGTGTCCGGACAGCATAGACGTTGACGCTTTTAAAGTAGCCGATGTTCTCCAAGCGCATTTGGGTGGCTTTGAGCTTCGCGCTATCAAAGGTCTCGCCGGGAACAAGCAAGGATTCGCGTAAAATGACGTTGCTCTGCGTTTGGACGTTTCCGAAAACCCGGACAAGCCCAATCTTATATTCTTGCCCCTCTTCGATTTGGAAATAGACATTATAAAGAGGTTCGTCGGCTACGACTTGAGCTTCATACTGGACGTTGCAGTCAATAAAGCCTTTGCGTCCATAAAGTTCTTTAATGTTCTGCGCTGTTTGCCGGAGCTTTTCGGGTGAGTAGACCTCGCCGGGGTGGACGAGGAACATCGCTTCGATTTCCGGGTCGGTGAAGAGGGTGTTCCCTTTGAAAGTGATCTTCTTGAAGTGGTAGACCTGACCGCGCTCTGCCGAGATCTCGAGGATGATCTTTCCTTCCGATTTTGCTTCCAGGACCTTAATATCGACTTTAGCGTCAGCATACCCTTTGTTCTGCAGCAAGTTGATCACAGTGAGCTTATCTTGTTCGAGGGCCTCTTCATTATAGGTCCCCATCCCTGTAAGCCAGCTGGTGAAAAGGTTGTATTTCTTGGTATAGATCATCCCTAGAAGTTCACTTTTTTCTTCTTTGGTGAACCCTTTGAAGACGATGTTGTCGATTTTACCCGATCTGCCTTCGCGCACTTGGATAAAAATATCCACTTCGTTCGTTTTAGGGTCGGGGACGATAGAGTACTGCAGCTGCGATTCGAAGTAGCCTTTTTTGACGTAGTATTCTTTCACCTTATTGAAAGACTTGTTAAAGGACTGCCTGTTGAAGACGGCATTGGGCTTGACGCCGAGCTCTTTTTGGAGGGCCTTTGTCTTAAGGTGGGCGTTGCCTTCCCATTTGATCGTTCGGATCGTGGGACGGGGCCATAATTTTAAGGTGATGTAAACTTCGCCGTTGACGACTTGGACGTTTGGCTCAACGCGGTCAAATTCATCGGACAATGCCTTTAAGTCGCTGTCAAACGTGAGCTGTGAAAAGGGATCGCCGATCTTTGTTTTTAGCCGCGCTACGACAGTTTTTGAATCAAACGAAGAGTTCGGAGGAAGGTTTTCAATCGTGATATCGATGTTGGCGATTTTCCTGTCTTCGAACGCTTCAACTGCAGGAGAATAAGCTGTAAGCTGGTGTAGGGGAGCACAGGTGAAGGCGACTAAGGAGAGGTAGGCTAGGAGTTTATTTGACATTTCCGTGTTTCTTCCGTTTGGGGGGATAGCAATTCTAAACTAATTATCTCGAGTTGGGCGATTATAAAGAATGAAATGGAATATTTGCAAATCAGAAGAGTTGCCGCGCAGTCAAGGCTCTGGCGAGGGTGCCCCCGTCTACAAAGTCGAGCGAGCTTCCAAGGGGAAGGCCAAAGGCGAGGCGGGAGACGTTGAGCCCCCATGTTTGCACTTGTTCTTTGAGAAAAAGAGCCGTCGTATCGCCTTCGAGGGTCGAATCAAGTGCGATAATAATTTCTTTAATTCCAAGCTCGTCAACTCTTTTCTTGAGTTTTTCCAGGTTGAGGTGCTCGGGTGTTTTTCCATCAATAGGGGAAAGCAGCCCTCCTATGACATGGTAAAGCCCTCTAAAGGCCCCTGTTTCTTCAAGGGCGAAGGCATCCTTTGCCGATGAGATCATGCACAGCTGGGAACGATTGCGCTGGGAACTGGAGCAGAACTGGCAAATGCCTCCATCCATAAGGCAACGGCATTCAGGGCAGTGCTTGATCTTCTCTTTCAATGTGTTCAGGTGGTAAGAAATTTCTTTAAGCTCAGTTTCGGGCCATTCCAGAAGGTGGAAGGCGAACCGTTCAGCAGTCTTGGAGCCTACTCCAGGCAGTTTTTTGAGGTAGGCGATGAGGGTGTTGAGCTCAGAGGGGTATTTGTGCATAGTTCCACTTTGGTTGGGTTGTATAACACGATGGTCGGATAGTCAGGATAACTGTAATGCAAGCCCAAGTTTTTTTTGGAGGGATAACTTTATGTTTTCGTATAAAAAATAACTTGATTTTGCCTGACAGGGGAGAAATAAAGCTTCCGTTTTTTTGCTCAGGTGGGGTAAAATTGACCTAGTTAACACTTAAATTTTTTTATTTCATGACAAAACATCGGCAAGCGCGAATTATTGGCACAGGCTCCTATCTACCCGAACGTGTCCTGTCAAATCACGACCTCGAAAAGATGGTCGAAACGACGGATGAGTGGATTGTGTCCCGTACAGGAATGAAGGAGAGGCGGATAGCCCGTCCTGACGAGCATACTTCCGAGATGGGTTTTAATGCGGCAGAGCGCGCCCTTGCTTCAGCTGGAATAACCGCGGACCAGATCGATCTCATTCTATTTGCGACAATTACCCCAGACTTTGCGTTCCCGAGTTCAGCATGTTTGCTGCAAGCCCGGCTGAAGGCTGTGAATGCCGCCGCTACCGATGTTCAAGCAGCCTGCACCGGATACATTTACACCCTTTCTCAAGCTAAGGCCTATATCGAATCGGGATTGTACCAAAACGTCTTGGTCGTCGCTTCTGAAAAACTTTCTTCCATTGTGAATTACGAAGACCGCAATACATGCGTTTTATTCGGCGACGGCGCTTCAGCATGTGTCGTCAGCAGCAAAGGCGATGGATTGCTTGTGCGCGATGTCTGTTTAGGGGCCGATGGGGAATTGGCCGAGCTGTTGATGGTCCCTGCAGGAGGATCCCGCAAGCCCGCATCCCAAGAGACCGTGTGCGCCAAAGAGCACTATTTAAGAATGGAAGGCAAGGAAGTCTTTAAGCATGCCGTCCGCAGGATGGAAGCAGCTTCCAAGCAGTGTTTGGACCGCGTAGGCTTAAAAGAAAGCGAGATCAGCTGGCTGATCCCGCATCAGGCCAATATGAGGATTATTGAAGCTATCGCTAAGCGCTTCGAAGTGCCGTCAGAACGGGTATTTTTAACGATCCACAAATATGGCAACACCTCCGCTTCTTCCGTAGGTATAGCCCTTGACGAACTTTTGAAGTCCCACAAGCTCGAAAACGGGGAGAACGTGTTGTTGACAGCGTTCGGCGCAGGGTTGACATGGGGAGCTTCAGTACTTACTTGGAATCGCGATGAGGAAAGCCATGGATAAGAAGAAATGGGCATTTATATTTCCTGGCCAAGGGGCGCAGTACCCAGGAATGGGTAAGGATTTTTACGATGCTTTTCCTGTTGCCCGTCAGGTCTTTGAAGAGGCGGATGAGCATTTGGGGATGCAATTTTCCCGGTTGATCTTTGAAGGACCGGCCCCTGAGCTGACCTTGACGAAGAACAGCCAAGTCGCCATCTACATCACAAGCGTTGCCATATTAAAGACCGTTCAACATCAATTTCCTGAAATTATTCCTTCTGTGTGCGCGGGATTGAGCTTAGGCGAGTACACCGCGCTGACCGCATCCGGACGCGCCTCTTTTAAAGAATGCTTAGACCTTGTCAAATTGCGCGCGGAATTGATGCAAGCTGCTTGCGAAGAGGAAAAAGGGTCGATGCAGGTCGTCCTAGGACTTGATGCTCAAGTCGTTGAGGATGTCGTTAAAGAACTTCCTGCAGGAACTCGCGTTTGGGTAGCAAATTTGAACTGTCCGGGCCAAGTCGTCATCGCAGGAACTCCCGACGGACTTACCATCGCTGTTGAAGCTTTAAAGCTCAAAGGCGCTAAACGGGCCCTTCCTTTAGACGTGTCAGGAGCCTTTCACAGCGGCCTCATGCGCTCTGCTCAGGAGAAATTGGCTCCCAGGATCGAATCCACCGAGTTCGTCGGATCCGACATAGCCTTAGTGATGAACGTTCCCGGCGGCTTTGTCGATGATCTCAATGATGTCAGACAATACTTGATCCAGCAGGTCGCAAGCCCTGTCCGCTGGGAGAAAGGTGTCCGTTCGATGGTTGAACAAGGCGTCGACTGTTATTTGGAAATGGGACCTGGCAAGACGCTTGCCGGCATGAATAAGAGGATTGGAGTTGCGCAGCCGACATATAGCATCGAAAAGATATCAGATTTAGAAGAACTAACTAAAAACTTGACGGAGTCTTATGCAACTGTTGAAGGATAAAAAGGCCCTGATTACTGGCGGCACAGCCGGAATTGGAAAAGAGATCGCCCTGTGTTATGCGCGCCAAGGCGCTTCAGTTGCCATTTGCGGTACAAACCTTGAACGTTCCCAAGCCGTCTTAGAAGAGCTTAAACAAGCCCAAGTCTTTCCAGATCAGAAGTTTGAAGCGATCATTGTCAATGTCTCTGACAAAAAATCGGTTGATGAAGCAATTCAAAAACTGATCGAGTCATGGGGAAATATCGATATCCTAGTCAACAACGCTGGAATCACCCGCGACGGCCTTTTAATGAGAATGACTGAAGAAGATTGGGACGCCGTCATCGATACCAACCTAAAATCTGTCTATAACACATGCCAATCCCTTGTCCGGCCGATGATCAAAGCAAAGCAAGGAAAGATTATCAATATCACTTCCGTTGTTGGCTTGACAGGAAATGCCGGTCAAGTCAATTATGCTGCTTCCAAATCCGGAATGGTCGGATTTACAAAGTCCTTGGCGCAAGAGCTGGCCACACGTGGAATTTGTGTGAATTGCATTGCTCCCGGGTTTATCCAAACCCGTATGACAGATGTACTCACTGATGCCCAAAAAGAAGGAATCCTTAAAAAGATCCCGATGGGCAAAATGGGATGTCCGCAAGATATAGCGAACGCTGCCGTCTTCCTTGCCAGCCACCTCTCTGATTATATGACAGGGCAGGTGCTGACTGTAGATGGCGGAATGGTGATGTAATTTTTTGTTTTTTTGTTAACTTTAAGGAACCTTATGGCAACTACAAATATTGAAAAAGATGTAATCGACATCGTAGTGGAACAGCTCGGTGTTGATGTAAACGACGTCACGTTAGAGAAGTCGTTTGTTGAGGACCTCAATGCAGATTCATTGGACCTCACAGAGCTCATTATGACATTTGAAGAGCGTTTTGGCTTTGAAATTTCTGAAGAAGAAGCTGAAAAGCTCAAAACAGTAGGCGATGTCGTCGCTTACATCAAAAAGAAAAAAGGCTAACAGCCCAATTTCCCATCCCGAGTGAATCTTTCTATTTTAGATATGATGGCTCGGGATTTTCTTTTTTTAAACCTCTCCATCCATAGAAGACTCTTCAGACGAAAATTCTTCGCTAATATCTAAATCTGGCGATGACGGAGGTCTGTTAGTAAAGAGACCATCAAACAAATTAAGAGCTTCTCGAGCAGAGATCCTCTTTTGCGGATCGATCATCGACATTGCTTGAATTAGCGAGTCTAACGGCGTTTGAGCTTCCAGATCTGAAAATAATCCATCTAAATGCGAATACGCGTCCTGCTTGAAATTTAGAGCCATATTAAATAGAAATTCTTTTCTGGACACAGCATCATCCATCTCATAGTGCAAGGTATCGGTATATTCTTTGAACCGTTCTTGAAATTCAAAGCTCAGCATATTGCTGCCGACCTCTGCAAACACCATCATTGCCGCCCAGATATCGATTTTAGGGATCTGGTCGGATATAATGTCTTCTTGCATGGATAAAAAACGATAAACTTCCGGAGAGTAGTACCATCGTGTGCCTCTATTGAATGTTCCTTCATTTTGGATGGCTAGACCAAAATCACCGATTTTAGCTGAAAAGTAATCTTCTCTTTTCATAAGGAAGATGTTGGCGGGTTTTAAGTCAGAGTGTGTGATTTTTTTCGCAACCATTTCATTGATACCGCACAATATTCCACGGAAGAGAATTTGCAATTCTTTTTCTGTCAGCGATGATGGAGCTCTCTTAAGATCCGTATGGGCGAGTTCCATGACGATTACTTCGTTATCGAGGTCCGCTGCAAGAAGTTGACATACGTTGGACTGATAGGAACATTTGGCCGATAGTTTCTCTAGAGATGCAATTTCATCCTCAGAGATGCTTCCTATCTTAATGGCGCATGATCTTCCATCATGGGTAAATCCTCTGTAGACTTCACCGTAGGACCCTTTGCCTAAACGCTCATCCGTTTGTAAGTAGCACTTCAGAGATTGAGAATTTTCATCTTTGATAATCACCCATTTGTATCCCGATTCGCTTTTCGCTAAAGCGCGGTCTCCTGCAAATTCCGCGATCTTCTTCGCAAGCGCGTTGCAATCGAATCCTGCTGAAATTTCTGAATCGGAACTGAACATATTGTATAGGCTCTTGCTCAGTTTCCATTCTAAGTTTCCCTTTATTTCTTGAGTGACAGAACCAATATAATTTCCTGAATCGGAATGTCCATTTAGGGTTAATGACATTAAAAACCTCTTTTTTAGTTATTTTTGATTTTAATTTTACTATTTATATGTAAATTTTTTATTAAGATTTTGAAATAAAATAAATAAATTTTTTTTCATGGGTTGTATCTTAAATCGTTGATTATGAATCGTTTGAAATTATCTTCCTGCTCGCTAGACATTTCACTTTTAACCTCGAAGAGATGAAGAAAAAATAACGTAGGGTCTATGGGCACAATTCCGATGATCCGACTTGGGGCGAGCATCACGCTTTCGACGACATCCCAAGGCTTGCAACGGCAATGGCCATTGTCCTGCAATAGGCTAAACTGAAGAGGGTGACAAATGGCCGTTTGCGCAAGCGGCCATTATTCTTTAGAGGAAAACTATTCTCAAAGCTGTCCAGATATGGTAACTAGAAGTCTCCGGACTTCACGTCGACCCAGATGTCGCGTATTTCATCCTGAGGCAGGATGTTTTGGAAGAAGTGGTATTTGCTGAAGTTCTCTTCCGAATCGCGGAGGATTTCAGAGGCTTGCTTGTCGATGTGAGCGATATCGCCTGCCTTCAGCGTGGAAGGGAAGAACCCGTAGGTCTCGTAGTGGGAAGCGACCGATTTAGGCGTATAGAGATAGTTGATAAAGCGGTAGGTGAGATCGTCTTTGTTGGAAGGTTTGGGAATGCAGAGGTTTTCGATTGTGATAAACGATCCTTCTTCAGGAACGACAAAACCGACAAAGTCGAACATCCGCATGGTGCGCCAGATGTAGGAGCTTGACGCGATGACGACGGCGCAGTTTTTCGTTGCCAGGAAGTAGTCTCCCCGAAAGTCGGCATAAGCTTCCACCCAGGGTTTTTGCCGTTTGAGCACAGCTTTGACTTGTTCTGCTTGCGCCATATCGATGCTTGTGACGGGGCCATATAGATAGAATGATGCAAATTCAACGGCCTCGATCGGATCGTTCTTCATAGTGATCTTATACTTGACCACTTCGGGATCGAAGATCATTTTCCAGGAAGGGACCATCGGCTTGTCTGCAAAGTAGTCTTTATCGATCCCAAAGCCATAAAGCTCCCATTCGAATGGAATGGAGTA
>JAFEGV010000110.1 GCA_018239665.1 Verrucomicrobiota bacterium
CGGTTTTTATCCGATTTTCCCGGCTTGTCCCAGAGGGTTCCTCAATATCACATCGCCGCTTATCTGGGGATTGCCCCGGAGTCGCTTTCAAGAATCCGATCTCAGGCGACTGCCAATTCGTGATCGGGCGTCAAAACATATTCCCAGAGCGCTTAAACCTGTGATCAATGCAGCGATGTAGACATTGGGCGGTATCGCTGCAAATGGTTCGATCCCATCGGGCCATGCAGATGTTCCAGGCATGAACATGCTAGGGAAAAAATTACCCCAAAAAAGGATCGGCGCCAGCCCGGCCATGACGATAGAGAGGCGAGAGCCTGAACCTTCATAACGGCCCCATATCAAATATAAAGCGATCGCATTGAGCATTGTGATCGAATACCATTGAATGGACCAATGGAATCTCGCATGCGGCGCCCACAATGGGTTAGTCATGTGGGTGCTGTTCAAATCCATGATCGACGGGAGGATAATGGTCACAAGCGCGCAGAAAGAAATTAGGAATTTAGCCCATTTAAATTTTGTCATATCGGTCATCCTTGTTTGTTAAAAAGTGGTTTAAACTGACCCAATCTTCTGAAAATTAAAAAAGTGTTCAGAGCGAAGAGGACCCATGCAGGGATAAGTCCTTGCCAATCATGAAAGAGATGAAAGGCAAATATATTGACCGAGACGGGCAGTTGCAGCAGCAGTGCGAAAGCTGTCCATTTGTTCATGACAAGGAGGATCCCAGATGTTGTCATGATTGTTGCTATGAGAGGGAACAGGTACTTTGCCTCATGCAGCGTTTTTAAAAACTCAAAGGCAAATCCCTGCTTTTCAGGGATCGGCAGGAAGCCGAAAAAACTATTGAGGCCGAATAGAATTAAGAGCAGTCCGAATAGGGTCTGTAAAGATCTTGTGATGTTCATCGTATTTTCTCCTTCTTTTTATAGAACAGAAGATAACGGGAACGGAAAATTAACCTCATTGACCTATGTTAAGAAACGAACAGCGCAAGACTTGCGCTTGCAGTTAAGAAGTTTAAGAAAATCTTAATAAAATAATTATTATCAATTGTGGTTTAGTAAGAATTTGTGTTAATTTCTTTATAAATTTGTTTAATTTTTATGGGAGGAATTTATGGCAGTTAGCGCAGTTAAAGTTGTCCTTTATCGGCATGGTGAGACGGAACATAATAAACTCGGTGTGATCTCGGGCGGCAGCTCTAATCCATCGCTAACTCCTGCAGGCGAGGTCCAAGCTGAAAAAGTCGGAGAGCTGTTAAGGAGCAATTTCCCTGAAATGGACGGGCATTACTGTTCCGACCTTCAGCGCGCCGAAAGGACAGCGCGACTGGCTCTTGGAGAATCTGAGACCATTGTCGCTTTGCCAGCATTTCGGGAAATCGATCATGGTGGAGTCGACGGGATCTTGCCGGCAAAAGAGAGAAATGAAATTTGGAAGGTCTTCGTAGAAAAAGCGGTAGTGGAATGGAAAGAAGCTCATCCGGGTGAAGAGATCGATCCTTTCTTTAAATGGAAGATCACTCCGTTTTCTGCAGAAAAAGCTGAGACGTTGATGCAGCTTTGGGACAGGGTTTCTAAACAAATTTTTGAACTGGTGGAGCGGCATAAGGAGACAGGCGAAGAGAAGACCATTACAATCGGATGCCATAATGCCGTCATTCAGGTCCTTGTCATGATGTCGGAAATTGCCAGAGGAAATCTCGAAAAAGACTCGAACGGCCTATATCCGATGTTCTTCGAGAGGAACCTTTTGCCCAATGGCGCAGTTGCCGTGTTTGAAGTCGGCGAAATTCCGGATAGTCAAGAACCGATCAAGTTCCGGGAGTTCGTCACTGCGCAACAGGCTTTGAAAGTATAACGCAGCTTATTTATGGTAGGCGGTGCCCCTGTCGATCTCGATGGCCCGATAGAGCTGTTCGAGTAAGATAAGCCTTGTCATCTGATGAGTGAAGGTCATCGGGGAAAGGGAAAGGAGCGCCGCCGCGCCTTGCCTGGTCTCTGGATCAAGTCCTTCCGCATCACCGATCACGAGGGTCAGCCGAGAGCCTTGCTCTTGAAGCTGATCGATGAGGAAGCGGGAAAACTGCTCGCTTGAGTAGAGCTTGCCCTTTGGGTCTAAACAGATATAAGACGCTTCTTCCTTCAAGAATTGCTTTAATTTCTCACCGTTTTTCGCTAAGATCCATTCGATTATTGCAAAAGGCTTAAGTCGCGCTGTGTACTCCTCTAGCCCATCCTGGAGCCAGCTTTCTTTAGCTTTGCCTACGGTGGCAATTTTTATTTTATACATAGGCTTTACTCATGCTGATCGGCTATTTGCACTGGGACCCAAACCGAGCGATGTTCGACTTCAACCTTCCGTTCCTGGGTCGTCCCATCTTATGGTATGGCTTTTTGTTTGCTTTAGGCTTCTTTATTGCCTATTGGGTCCTAGTTTACCTGCTCCATCGTTATTTTCTCTATCATTCTGAAGTGTTCCATGCAGATATTGCCGATTGGCCTCAGCTGGTCCATAAGCTTAAAAACCGCGATCAGGGCAAAGATCTCTTCAAGCGGCTTTTTGCCCATTGCTCTGCCGACATCCAGCATCAGATCAAGAACTATCAAGAAGGAGCTTTTCCAACAAAAGGCCTGCAGCAGGGGATTGTCCGGGGCTTTAACGCTTTGATCAAAGATGAGAAATGGGAAGGGAACCTTTCTGAGATCCCCTACGTTCAAAGGCAATTGAAGTGGTTTCAGAGAAGCAGCAGCGCAACGAGCCTGCAGCGACTTAGGCACCGGTTTGCTCTTGAGCAGATGTTTAAGCCATACCTTAAGACCTTGAAGCAAAGGGCTAGGGCAGTGGCTGAGAAGTTGACGTTGTACGTGATCGTAGGAACGCTGGTTGGCGCGCGGATCGGGGATGTGCTTTTTTACCAGGATTGGAGATTGCTTTTCGATGATCCCAGTTCTTTCATTCGTGTTTGGGAAGGGGGCCTCGCCAGCCATGGCGGAGCTGTCGGGATCCTTTGCGCCCTTGTTTTTGTCGACAGGTCGCTTCGGCGCTCCTATCCGTTTTTTTCATTGATCAAGATTTTGGACTTGGTCGTGATCCCCACAGCATTCGCAGCGGTCTGCATCCGGCTCGGCAACTTTTTCAACCAGGAAATTTTGGGAAAGCCAACCGAAGTTCCTTGGGCTGTCATTTTTGGCCATCCGGCGGATGGCGGGGCTGTCGTTCCACGGCATCCGGTCCAGCTCTACGAAGCCATGGCTTATGCCCTGATCTTTTTTGTCTTTTTTTACTTATGGAATAAGAAGCCGTTCCTGCGCAAGGAAGGCAAGATGAGCGGACTGTTCTTGGTCCTGACCTTCACGGCGCGGTTTTTTCTTGAGTATTACAAAGAGGAGCAGAGCGTTTATCTCAATAATACAGCTCTATTCACCATGGGCCAGATCTTGAGCATCCCATTCATCGGCTGGGGCCTCTGGCTTATTTTCCATCGCAAGGATTAGCGCCTTGATCCGTTCAGCGTTAAAGGGGGCCAAGGGGATCGATTTTTTGATCACCTCTTCCATTTGCTTAAAGAGATGTTCCGGCGTAATTTTAAAAGGACGGCTTAAAAAGTAGCTGATGTGCCACTGGATGAACCGGTCATAGGAAGACTCTTTATCTTGAGCAAACAGGGCATACCAGGCGTATTTGTAGAGGATCCAGATGCGCAAGGCCAATTGCCCTGCATAAATCGTCAGCTCAGGGTGCTCTTTGAGGAACTGCTGTGCGATTTCGCTCACGAAGGTCTGATGGTTGATCTCTTTAGCCGGCGTTTTGATCAGTTTGAACTTCTCAATGATCAATTTGAGCAGCGGGCTTCCAGGATCCAGACGGATCCAACGGCAAAGCATATCTCCTTGGATTGCCCACATATGGATCTTTCTTTCGATTTCAGACCATTTCTTCAATAAGACAAGCTCTTTTGCCCTTCTGAAAAACTCGACCGATGCTTGAACGATCGCTGAAAAGCTTTGGGTCGGGTTATCGATAATGAGGTTGGCGATCTCCTCTTCGATCCTTTGGCCGATCCGATAAGGCAGTTTTTCCAGAAGTCCTTCTGTTTCCGAAAGCGATTTCCAGATCACAATTTCAAGAATGTTGGTCTCTGAGCCTTTAAGTTCTGGAAGCAAGATCGCTTCTTGATAGGCAGACCAGATGTTTTGGACCACATAATCGACCGGCTGGTTGTTCTCATCTTTATTAAGAAGGACAAGCTCTGCCGAAATAAAGGCGTAAAGGGCTTGAGGAAGGGCAGGGCGCTCGGCCTTGATCGTTGGGTAGCAGGAGAGGATTGCCTGTTTGATCTCCTCTTCCGTCAGAGTTTTAGGCAGCTGGGACACTAATGTATAAAGGGCGGTGATCCTTCTGACCAGGTCGGTGAGCTGCGGAGTCATTAAGGAGGACTTGCACAGGGAGCTATGGCGCCGGATAAAATTGAGGATCGCATTTTTTTGCTCAGAGAAGAAGTGGGTATGGAACGTGGAGGTCTGGTATTGCTTTTCAGCCAGAAGGGCGGAGACGTTGGCCGTCATCGCATCTAAAGAGGAGAAGCTGGGCAGGTCGTGCAGGGAATGCAGGGCTTCTTTGGCCTTATGCTCCAATTCCGTTTGGGAAATTTGCGGTTCCTTTGCCGTGATCTCTAATATGGTCTTCACGATAAGCCGGTCGATCTTGTCGTACTCGTCATACGGGCTTTTATGCTTCTCAGGACTGCCGCCTATAATAAGGTGGCGCTGGATCGCCCAGATGAGCTTTGTGAGATGGTCGAGCTTTGGGCGGATCCCATCGACAGTTGCTATGCACTCGCTCATTTTCATCGCTAATTGGTGCGCATAATGAAATGGATGAAGCGGCGAAGAAGAGTTTAAATTAAGGTATTGTTTCAGGTTTTCTTTAATGAAGAAGTGGATGTTTAACTTTCCGTCTTGTGAAATCGCTTCTTTTTGATGTTGGATTTGTTGAGAGTAGTAAGAGATCTTTTCCCATATTTTTTTAAGAGCAGCAACGCCTAATCGATATTGTGGGAATTTGGTTTGAAATTCAGGAGTTATCTTTTGGATTAGCTCTTCTTGAATCTTTAATGACCATTTTCTTAAACATCCAGAATGCTGCATCTCTTGCTTAATTTTTTGAGACAGAAACAAATTTAAATCTGAGTAAGGATCATAGAATTCTGGACTTTCATCAACTGAAGAAAGAAACTCTTTCAAAGAGTTATCTTCTTTCTTCTTATGAGGAAATGAAAGAGAAGAAGAATAAGTATGTGGCGATCCTGACCAGAAATTATCTGATGAAGGCTGTGGTGTTGCAGTTCCAGACATACACTTTTAACTAATTTTTTTTGAGTTGTATTTCTCTGTCTAACTCAGACTTAAATTTTTTGTCTAACAATTTTGTTAAAAAGATTAAAAAAAGTTGAAACCAACACAGTTTTACAAGTTTTTTGAGTTTGTTTTGTCTGGTTTTGTGGATTGTTTTCTTCTTTGTGTGTGTTTTCTTAATGGTTCATTGCCATTGGTTTTTAGAGTTAAGTTACTCTTTTTTTTGTTCAGAATTCGATTTGTTTTTCTGATTTGTTATGCTACTTCTTTTGTCGCAAAGCGATACGGTTAAGGGCTAGAAAAGAATATAAACATGTCCGAATAGGGTTTTGATTAGAAGTAACAATCAGACCTAATCTTTAGAGGAACAACTTGCTCCTGCAGCGATGGATCGATTGGCAAAACGTGGGCAAGCGGGGATTTGCATGGATGGGGCTGCGGACGCACGAGAAGGCTGTTTCCCACTACGAAGGTCCAGTGAACCTTCGTAATGAGAAACAGGTGAAGCGGCCTTGGCCGCGAACTGGTCTTCGCCCTTAGCAGGTGAAGCGGCCTTGGCCGCGAACTGGTCTTCGCCCTTAGCAGGTGAAGCGGCCT
>JAFEGV010000111.1 GCA_018239665.1 Verrucomicrobiota bacterium
TCGGTGCATTCATTGGCAGGCTTGATCCATAGCGGCTGTTTCGAGTTGAGATGGGTCCCGTTGAGATGGATCGGGAAGGGAAGGAATGCGCAGTACTGTTGGAGGATCGAGCGGATTTTGCTCTCTTCTAAAAACTCTTCGTTGTCCTTGTCGATGTGAAGGATGATGTCTGTTCCTCGCTTGGAGCGGGCGCCTGCATCGATCTGGTATTCGGAGGAGCCGTCGCAAGACCAGAACACGGGCGTGGAGTTGTTTTGATAGGAGAGGGTGTCGATCGTGACTTTTTCAGCGACCATGTAGGCGGAGTAAAAGCCAAGGCCGAAGTGGCCGATGATCTGGTCCTTTTCGTTTTGGGTCTTATACTTGCCCAAAAACTCTTCAGCGCCTGAGAAGGCGATCTGGGCGATGTACTTTTCCACCTCGTCGGCTGTCATGCCGATCCCGGTATCGCTGATGGTCAGCGTCCGTTTTTCCTTGTCGATAACGATATCGATCCGGAAATCGTCGTCTATCGCTTCAATTTGGTTGTGCTCGCGGAGCACCTTGCATTTTTGCATCGCGTCGCAGGCGTTGGAGACAAGCTCTCTAACAAAGATGTCCTTATCGGAATAGAGCCACTTCTTGATGATGGGAAGGATGTTCTCTGTGTGGATCTTCAGTGTGCCTTGTGCCATAACAACCTCACAATTTTTAAGTTTTACAACCAAAACGACAATAGTTGACGATCGTATTGATATCAATCACTCCGCTCTCTTGCAAGATGATTAAAAAGATCGCAAGGGGAGCAAGCCATCGGATCGCAAAGAACCAAGGGCGCATCAGCTTGCCCAAAGTCGTCCCTTTTAAAAATTCATCATACGCAGTCTGTCTCTGCACAAACCATCCCAAAAAGAGGGTGGTGAGCAATGCGGCGACGGGGAGCATCCAGCTGCCTGTGATGTAGTCGAGCGTGTCGAAGTAGTCTTTCCCGTACATCGCTTTCCAGTTCGCAAAGAGGGTTCCCGAGCCTGAAAGGGCTGCGGGGATCCCGACGATGAACACGGCGGAGCAGCAGATGATCACCGCTTTGGACCGTGTCCATTGGCAGATCTCCATCAAGTTGGAGACGAGCACTTCGAAAAGGGAGATCGACGAGGTGAGAGCCGTGAACACCAGGAGGATAAAGAACACGGTCGACAGCACCAGCGTCCCTGGGAACTTCGCAAACAGAACAGGCAGTGTCTTAAACACAAGTCCTGCGCCCGATTGAGGTTCGATCCCGAAGGTGAAGATGATCGGGAAGATCATGAGCGCGCACATCAGGGAGACCATTACGGTCATGCTGCTGACGATGAGCCCTGTCTTGGGGATGTCTTCCGATTGCTTCATGTAGCTTCCGTAGGTCACGATGATCCCAAGGCCGACGCTTAACGTGAAGAAGGCCATTCCGAGGGCGTTGAGGATCCCGGAAGGGGTGAGCTTGGAAAAATCGGGGTAGAAGATAAAGCGGAACGCCTCTCCAAATCCATCCAGCGTTGCGCTAAAGCAAAAGAGGGCGACCAAGATGACGAGGAGCGCAGGGGTGAGGATCCGGCTCCAGTACTCGATCCCTTTGCGGATGCCGGCGTAGACGACGGCGACGTTGATCAAGATGAAGATCAGGGTCCAAAAGATGTTGATGTCGGCCGAGACATACAGGATGTCGAAGACCTTGCCGATCTCTTCCGGCGACCTGCCGGCCGTGAACTGGTTCAGGGAAAGGCAGATGTAGTTGACGCACCATCCGGAAACGACGCTGTAGTAGGAGAGGATCAAAAATGTGGTGAGCACGTTCAGCCATCCGACAAGCTTCCAGTTGGGAGATTGCGGGCAGAGGGTGGGAAAGGCATGGACGGCGCTCTGCTGGGTGCGTCTTCCGATGACAAGCTCTCCGATAAAGACCGGAAGAGCGATCAAAAAGGTGAACGCGAGATAGAGGAGGACGAAGATCCCTCCGCCATTTTTGCCGGTGATGTACGGGAAACGCCACAAGCTGCCGAGGCCGATCGCAGAGCCTGCAGCTGCCATGATGAACCCGATGCGCGATCCCCAGTGTTCACGAGTCTGTGCCATTAGATCACCTCTTTGCGCGGATCAGGGCCGTTATTGTCGACCAAGTAGTCGATGACCGTATTGACCCTCTCAGCAATCGATGCGTCTTCAAGAGCTCCGAACCAGATGCCCCATTCGGCCTGGTTTTGGATGTCGATCGCTTGGCGCGATTTGATCGAAAACGCAAAGACCTGCCGCTGCTGGTTGCGGAAGAGGTAGGTCGCGCCGATCATATCGGGATCGATCTCTTTGGAGGAGAGGACCCAGTCGACGAGCCTTCCGGCAAACCGCTCGAGCTCTTCTCTGTAGATCTGCTGCTGCTCCGCATTCCGTTTTTCCAGTCCGCCTTGAGGGTAGACGACGTAGAGCTTGCCGCCTTTGGTCAAATATTCGCGGACGATCTGCGCCCGGGAACGGACGGTGAGCAGTTTGTTCAAATCAAAACGGATCGTTTCGTCGAGGGCCCCTTCGACCGCCTCGGGACGGACGCAGAGGGGAGTCGCGACGGTAGGCGTATGGATGATTCCGATCAGCTGGTCGAGGTCGCCGAGCGCCTGGGCGCAGGCCAGCACGTGCTCGATGCATCCTTGGGAGCTGACATATTTGAGGCGCAGGTCATCATTGCCGGTCTCGACCTTGAAATGGTCCTCTTCGATGGTGTTGATCAGGGCCAGAATGTCTTCTTTGTTATTGAGCTCCTGGTTGTACTCGATGCAAGCCTTGACATGGGTCAGAAGTTTCTTTTCAAAAGGCTGCCCTTCCTCCTGGGAGACAGGGGGCATGGGAGCAAAAAACGACTTGTAAGCCGATGCAAGCGCAATGAGAAGGGAAACGCAGCTGATGATGAGTGCCATAGTGTTCTTCTTCATAAAAAGTTGTGAAATTTACGGAAAAAGCCTACTCGTTGGAGAAAAAAAGTTCAAGATGATGTTGCTAGACTGTCAGGGTGCGGAGAGCTAGAATAAATAGGTTAACCGCAGAGGTCTCAGAGGCGGCAGATCTCTCTGCGGTTCTATCGAAGATTTTAAAATAATTTGTTTAATTTCTGTGTCCTGGAAGGAGTATAGACTCTCTCTATCCTAAAATCCTAAAAATGTGTTATTATATAATTTCGTTGAGGCGTTTGCTGTAATAAATTGATAAATAATTTTTTAATCATGATATATTTGAGATAACTTAGAGGTTAATATGCGTGTAGTTGTCGCCCAGCTCAACCCGATTGTCGGGGACTTAGAAGGAAACACACAGAAGATCATTCAGGCGATCGAGCGGGCCAGGGAGCGGGAGGCCGACATCATCCTTTTTCCCGAACTGACGCTATGCGGATACCCTCCTGAAGACCTTCTCCTCCACCCCTCATTCATCGATGCCCAGCAACGCTATTTGGAAATGATCATCCGGGCCTCCGCCCGCTTAATGGTCGTTGTCGGCGTTGTGCGCCGCAACACTTCCCAAGGAGAAAAGCCGATCTTCAACAGCGCTGCGGTGATCCAAGACGGCGTCCTGATAGGCTATGAGGACAAACGCCTTCTTCCTACCTACGACGTCTTCGACGAGAGGCGCTATTTCGAGCCGGGAACGCAGACCCGCCTTTTTGAGTGGAAGGGGAAGAAGATCGGCATTCTGATCTGCGAAGACATCTGGCAGCATGCAGGATACGTCGGCTACACCCATTATGCGCGGGACCCCGTTCTGGATCTAGCGCCTCTTAAGCCCGACCTCGTCCTCAACTGCTCTGCATCCCCTTATCAATTTCAGAAGCCCGACGTCCGGGTCAACGTCTGCATGAAGTGCGCCAAGACATTGCACTGCCCCGTCATTTTGTGCGCCCAGGTTGGCGGCAATGACCAGCTGGTCTTTGACGGATACAGCGTCTGCGTCGATGAAAACGGGAACTTGCGGCAGATCGCCAAAGGATTTGAAGAGGACGAGATGATCGTCGATTTGGACGCGGAGGTGTGCCCATGTCCGTTTGCCTACGATCCGATCAAGGACCTTTATAACGCGCTGGTCTTAGGCGTTCGGGACTATTTCCATAAGTCAGGTTTTAGAAAAGGCTGCCTTGGCCTGTCGGGAGGGATCGATTCCGCATTGGTCGCCTGCATCGCCGTCGATGCGCTCGGCAAAGAAAACGTGCTCGCCATTACCATGCCGTCCCGCTATAGCTCCGAAGGAAGCGTCGCGGACTCAAAGGCCCTTGCGGCCAATTTGGGCATCGAACTAATGGAGATCCCCATCGAAAAGCCCTTTAAGTCGTTCCTCGATCTCCTCGAGCCTCATTTTAAAGGCAAAGGCCCTGATATCACCGAAGAGAACATGCAAGCGCGCATCCGCGGCATGATCCTAATGGCCATTTCAAACAAGTTCGGCCATATTGTGATGAGCACCGGTAACAAAAGCGAAATGGGAATGGGCTATTCCACTCTCTACGGCGACATGTGCGGCGGCCTTGGAGTGATCTCCGATGTGACCAAGCAGCAGGTGTACGCGCTTTGCCGCTGGCTGAACCGGGATAAAGAGATCATCCCTCAATCGATCATCGACAAGCCTCCTTCAGCAGAACTCAAGCCCGGTCAGAAAGACTCCGATTCTCTTCCCGATTATGCGATCGTTGACAAAGTCCTTCAATCTTACGTTGAGGAGTATTTGTCTCCTGAAGAGATCGCCTCCAAACACAACCTTCCCGTCGAAGTGGTCCTCGATCTCGTGCGCAGGATCCATCGCGCCGAGTATAAACGGCGGCAGGCAGCTCCCGGCATCAGGGTAAGCAAAAAAGCCTTCCGCGTGGGCAGGCGCTATCCGATCGTTCAAGGCTGGATGTAATCTAGAGAGACTTGCAAAAATGGGATACCCAGCAAAATCGCCCTTTTGAGCCATTTTGCCATCCTGTTCCCGAGTCCTACTCTTTTAGAGTATGTCCTCGGAAACAGGACTTTGGCTGCTTACGCAGCTGGCAAACTGGCTCAAAATCATCGATTTTTCCAGGTATCCGATTTTTCCGCGTCCCTCTTTTAGGGCTACGCATTTTCCCAAGTGAAGGGAAGGACGTCGCGTAAGTTGTCTTTGTTGTGGCGCAAGAGCATGAGCCTATCGAAGCCGACGGCGACGCCGCAGCAGTCGGGGATCCCTTTTTCCAATGCTTTGAGGAAGTGTTCATCGATCTTCAACGGATCTTTTCCGGCAGCGATCCTCGCTTGGACCGACTGTTCGAGCCGTTTTCTCTGTTCCACCGGATCGGTCAGCTCGTGGTAGCCGTTGCAGAGCTCGATTCCTTTGTAATAGACTTCAAAACGCATCGCAACGTTCTCCTCATCGAGTTCTTTTGTTCTGGCAAGAGCTGCCTGCGTCGAAGGAAAATCATAAAGGACGTCAAGGCGGTCTTTTCCCAAATGAGGCTCGACCAAAAAGCTGACGAGGAGTTGAAGGAGCGTGTCTTTATCCCATGTCTCTGCATCTTTTGGCAGGCCGAGCGCATGTTTCTCAGCGCAGGAGAGCAGCTCGCTGCATGAGGCATCGATATAGTCGATCCCGGCATAGTGGATGAGAGCATCGCGATAGCGGAGATAGCTCGTTGGCAAATCTCCCAGAAAAAGACGGATGAAGGCGAGGGTCTCTTCGATCAGCTCGGAAAACGTGATCCCTAACCGGTACCATTCCGCCATGGAGAACTCAGGATTGTGCAAAGGGCCGAACTCTCCTGCCCGATAGACATGGCTGATCTGGTAAATGTCTCCCATTCCTAAAGCAAGCAGCCTTTTCATCCCATATTCCGGGGATGTATGCAGATAGCCGGTCTCCGACTGGTTCACAGAGACGGTCATCACATCGATATGCAGGTCGATAGGGGAAGCATGGGAAAT
>JAFEGV010000112.1 GCA_018239665.1 Verrucomicrobiota bacterium
CCTGTAAAGGCCTTGCACAGAGGATAGAAGATCATGCCGATCCCGATGCCTGTGCCAATGCTGAATGTAAACGGGATCGCGATCAGCGTCATGAAGGCAGGAATAAACTCGGTCGGATCTTCCCAATCGAAATAGACGCAAGCGCGGAGCATCAAGGCGCCGATCACAATAAGGACCGGTGTGATGGAAAATAGAGGGATCGAAGAGGCTAAAGGACCGAAAAACAGACAGGCAAAAAAACAGAGGCTGACAAAGACCATGCTGAGGCCTGTGCGCGCGCCGCTTGCAATGCCAGCTGCCGACTCGACATAGACTGCTGTGGAAGAGGTGCCGGACAGCGATCCGACGATCGTTCCTAATGCATCGGGCAAAAGGGCCCTGCGCAACCGAGGAAGATTTCCCTGTTTATCGAGAAAATGCCCTTGGTGGGAAAGTCCGAGCAAAGAGCCTGCTGTGTCGAAGAGGCTGATAAAAACAAAGGAAAGCATGATCATCCATGTGCCGCTTTCAAAGACTGCCCGATAGTTGAAAGCTCCGAACGTATCGGTTGAAAAGTTTGGCCAGGATATCAACCCCTTCCAGGTCGACAGCCCCAAAATAAGGCCTAAGATCCAATTCAACAAGATGCCGATCAAGATCGCGCCTTGGACACGCAGCGCCATCAAAACAGAGATCACTAAGACACCCAAAAGAGAAAGGATCGTTTCAGGCGATGATAAATTGCCCAGCGCCATCAACGTCTTAGGATGGGCAACGATCACCTTGCCGTTCTTTAATCCGATCAAGACAAGGAACAGTCCCAAGCCGGCTGTCGTTCCGAGCTGCAGAGCTTTTGGAATAGCGGCGATGATCAGCTCCCGCAGGCGGAACGCCCACAGGACAAACAGGGCAATCCCTGCAAAAAAGACAATGCCCAACGCAGTTTGCCACGGAACGTTCTGCCCTAAACAAACGGAGTAGGTAAAATAAGCAGCCATCCCGACGCCGGGGGCCAATGCAAAGGGGTAATTGGCAATCCATGCCATGCACAGCGTTGCAAAGGCCGCGGTCAAAATGGTGGCGAACATAACGGACGAGAAATTGAGCCCTGCCTCTTCGAGCATGAGAGGATTGACAACGATAATGTAGGCCATCGTCGCAAATGTGGTCAGCCCACCGACCAGTTCCTGTCGGATGGACGAATTGCGGGCCGTTAACTGAAACTTCTTCTCAATCCAATGAAGCATTTATGAAACCCACCCTTATAATCGGAGTGTTTCATTTTTAATGCATTTTTTGTCAAATTTTATACCGAAATACCCTGAAGAATCGGGAATTTAGCAAGGCCAGTTCGCGCCCAAGGTCGCTTCACCTGCTCTTCACTGCGAAGGTTCACTGAACCTTCTCGTGTGTCTGCAGCCTAAATTTGAACCAAGCTGCGCTGTCGACGAAGGAGCTCAACTTGAATAAGCTTAAGCGATGCAGGCGGGTTCAAATTTAGTGACTGTCCGACACTGCCAAAAACCGATTCTTCAGGGTATTTCGGTATAAACTCGACTTTGCAGGATATAATAAAGAAATTGGTAAAGAAAAAAGACGGGAAAAAACAAAGCCAGCTACTTGATGATGAGGGTCATCATCCATTCGCGGCGATAGCCTAAGTGGGAAGATAATAGAGCGCCGAGCTCTTTTTCAATTTCCGGAAGCAATACTTCTCTTGCCTCCAATTCAGCCTGAGGCATTTCAGCGACGACCTCGATCTGCTCGTAACCGCGCAAGATCACCTCGGTCTTGAGCTCTTTTTCAGGAAACCGCTCTTTCCAATAGTCTTGGACCAAACCTTCGATCAGCTTAGGTTCGACAATGACATCTCCCCCGTCCATTTTAATCCGGAAGTAGGCGCCTCGGTGCATGACATAAAAGCCGATGCATAGCAGCGCTGCGCAGCTAATGGTCAGATATCCTAAAAAGCTAAGGTTGAGAGCTTGGTCTGTGATCAAATTGGCAATGGACACTCTCATATGGGGAGCATAATGCAGGCCGATGAAAAGCCCCCCTAAAAGAAACAAGGCAACGACAAAAATGAACTGTACAGCAGAAAACAGCAAATTGCCCTTGCGCATAGGTTTAAAAATCCTCGCCGTAACGTTCTGAAGATTGAGCTGTAGCATGGATCCGCTTAGCAAGAACATCCTCAAGAGCTTCCTTGGTCGCTGCGGTCTCTTTTGAAGAGATCAAGTTTTTGAAGACGACGTGGACTGTACCGACGTGCAACCCGGTTAATTGGCTGATCTCTTCGAAAAGTTTCGTTTGGATCTCTTCCGCTTTATCGGGAATGCAGACTCCATAGGCCACGTTGACCTCGACCTTGACATTGACCGAGTGGTTTTTCTGGTCCTGCTCGACATGGATCCCTTTGACGCTCTCTTGACGGTCCCTGCCAAGAAGGCTATCGAACAAGTTTCCTTCCAGGGGCTCGATCCCATCGACTTGAGAGAGGCATTGGAGGGCGATCGACTGAAAAACTTTAGTTTCAATATCGCGGATAAATGTGGTTTCAGGAAGCTCAAGTTCCTTTGTGTCGATCTCTTTTAATGGATTATGCATATTCTTAACTCCTCTTCTCCTAGATCAAACTGAATGTTAACGCAATTGGTTATTCTGGAATAGAGAAAATGATATTGAAACAACCTGAATAATCGGTTTTTGCCAGAGCCTGCTTTTTCTCAAAATTTTCATGCTCACTTGCGCCTTGCCAAGTTCCCGATTTTTCAGATTATTTCGGCATCGTTTTTTTCCTTGATGGGAACCCCGTTCTTTTCTACTCTTAATTATTGAGAGCTATTAACAAAATCAGCAGACAGACTCTTACTCAAAGATTCATGTTGCCAAGGAGACCTCCATGCAAAAAATTATTCCGATTATCATCTGCACGATCATTGGAGCGATCTGCTACCGCTACTCTAAACAGCGGGGGCGCAACCCTTACACTTGGTTCGCAATCGGCCTGCTTTTTGGCGTTTTCGGCCTGATCGCCCTTTTTGTGATGCCGCCGCTCAACCGTCCTCGCGGCGCAAAAAAAGGGAAAGGCCCTGCCATAGAGCCGCTTCCAACAATTTTTAAAAATAATTTGGAAACGCTCGACCCCTCCCACACCAGCAAGTTGTGGTACTACCTCGACCAAGAAAACCAACAATTTGGACCGATGAGCCTCGATGCGCTGACGAATGCTTGGCGCGATGGCAAGGTCCATGCGACCACTTATGTCTGGAACGAGGTGATGGAAAATTGGAAGCGGTTCGAAGAGGTTCTCAAGGCTCCCCTCCAACCCACCTAAAAAAAGAGAGTTGCAAAACTCCTTTTTTTTGTAATCCCTGCTAAATAAAAAAGGCCATGTTTTCACATGGCCTTTATCACTTAGAGCTAACGGGAAATTCGATTACCAGCTCGACTTAACGACGCCTGGGATCATTCCACTGTTTGCCATCTCGCGGAAGCAGAGACGAGAGAGTTTAAATTTCTTCAACACTCCACGTGCACGGCCTGTCAATTGGCAGCGGCTGCGAAGGCGCACAGGAGAGGAGTTGCGAGGCATTTTGTTGAGAGCCATTTTGGCAGATTGACGTTCCTCATCGCTCTTGTTCATGTCGAGGATGGTGGATTTCAGTTGCTGACGCTTGTCCCACTTTAGTTTGACCAGGCGCTCGCGTCGCTTTTGCTTAGCTATAGAAGATTTTGTTGCCATATGCTCTCGTTACTTTTTGCGAGCAGGACCTTTTTGTCTCTGCTTGCGGTTAGGATCAGTTTTGTTAATCACATATACGCGGCCTTGGCGGCGTACAATCTTATCACCTTTTGAAGGATCAGCTTTAATCGATGCTCTGACTTTCATGATAACCTTGCTTAAGAAATAAAAGTTAGACAACCCTTATACAAAATCGAGGGATTTCTTGGCAAGGACCCAAGCTCTTCATCCAAAGGAAATTTCAAATTTCAGGCTCACCCTTCGGAGTAAATCATTTTTTGCTTTTTTTGGCTTGAGCATATTGGGAGGGTTGAGTTATAGTCGTGGCAAAATTATTTTACTTTCGTTGAAGGATTTATATACAATGAAACGCACCTATCAACCCAGCAAGAAAAAGCGACAAAACGCATGTGGATTCCGCAAGAGAATGAAGACCAAAGACGGCAGGAAAGTCATCAACCGCCGACGTCGCGCCGGACGCAAGAAACTTGCAGAGTAGTCGAACTCGAGAGCAATGGCAAGGCGGCTCGACGCAAGCTGCCTAAGTCTGCGCGTGTTCTAAACCGCTCCCACTTTAAAAATATTCATAAATACGGCAATCGCTTAATCGGCAATTGGATATCGCTCGACTACAGGTTGGGACGATCTTCACGCCCCCGCTTAGGTATCACTGTGTCACGCCGCCACGGAAAAGCGCACGACCGCAACCGTTTTAAACGCGTTGTCAGGGAAGCTTTTCGCGAGCTCTATCCCAACCTCCCCTTATCCCTGGAAGCCAATATCTCTCCACGGCGCGCATCGCCTGAACTGTGCAAAGCAATTATTTTAAATGAACTGCTTCAGCTCATCAAAAGAATATGACCGCCCAATCCCATATCTTCGCCCATTTAAACCCCGACCAGCAAAAAGCGGTCTTGGCCACTAAAGGACGGGTCTTGATCTTGGCCGGGGCGGGCAGCGGAAAAACGAGCGTCCTGAGCTACCGGATCGCCCATCTGATCCAAAACCTCGAGACTCCCCCGACAGCAATCCTAGGCCTGACCTTCACGAACAAAGCTGCCGCGGAGATGAGGGAGCGGGTCGGCAAAATCATTGGCCCAAAACTTGCCAAACAGGTCACCCTCAGCACATTCCACAGCTTCTGCATGCAGGTCCTCCGCAAAGAGATCCACCATCTCGGCTATACTCCGAACTTCTCCCTTTACGATGAAAAAGACATCCGCCGGATGACAACCCAGCTGGTCAGGCACATGCTCGAGCATGAAGGGGACCTTCCCTCCATTGAAGAGACGATCAGTAAAATTTCTTTTGCGAAAAGCCGCGGACTCTCTTTTGAAGAGATGCCCAAAGAAACAGCAAACTGGCATGACAATTTCAGCGCAGACCTTTACCAACGCCTGCAAACGTGCATGCGCGCCTATAATGCAGTCGACTTCGACAGCTTGCTTTCCCTTACCGTCCGCCTCTTCGAAGAATTTCCGGAAGTTCTCGAACGTTACCAAGACCGGTACCGCTACATCATGATCGATGAGTACCAGGACACGAACCCGATCCAATACAAGCTCTCCAAACTATTGTCCGCCAAGCACCACAACTTATGCGTCGTCGGCGATGACGACCAATCGATCTACGGCTGGAGGGGCGCTGAGATCAAGAACATTTTACAGTTTGAATCGACGACCATCATTAAGCTCGAGCAGAACTACCGCTCGACGCCGACCATCCTCAAGGCCGCCAATGCCGTGATCGCCCATAACGCCGAGCGCCATGGCAAACAGCTTTGGAGCAACGCAGATGTTGGCGAGCCCATTACACTTTTCCACGCGCCGACCGATGCTGAAGAGGCCCAGGCCGTCGTCCAAAAAATGGTCAAGCTACGAAAAGAAAAGAAGCTTGCCTGGAGGGACATGGCCATCCTCTACCGCTCCAACATCCTCTCACGTCCGATCGAAATGACGCTGATGAACGCGGTATGGGAAAAAGATGGATCGTGGGTCCGCGGAATCCCTTATGAGATTTTCGGAGGAACGGAATTTTACGAGCGGGCGGAAATTAAAGACATCATCGCCTACCTGAAGGCGATCGACAACCCGATGGACCAGGAAGCGCTGCTCCGCATCATCAACGT
>JAFEGV010000113.1 GCA_018239665.1 Verrucomicrobiota bacterium
TAATTGAGCTCTGCTTCCTTTTGCCCTTCCGTTGCAGATGTCAACAGGGAAGCGTAGACCTTGTCCAACACTTTCGCAAGATCGTCGGGATTGCTATGGCGGCATTGGTACAGATAGATTGTCATTTCCGCAGGATCGTGGAGCTGCTCTTCCGTCTCTTTAACAATTTTTTCAGCGCGTTCCACAACCTCTTCCTGCCCGATCAAGACCAGCGAGTTGCCCTGAGTTAAGGAGAAAATGCTAAGCCCATCCTGCTCCGCTTTTGCAAAAGGAGGGCGATTTTTTTCAATCGCCTCGCCAAAAAACGATGTCAGGATCCTTTCCATCTCTTTGACGGGCATTTTAGAAACGGAGATCACTCGGGCCATTTTGCCCGGCGCATTCTGCCAGACCGTCTGATAGAGGTTGATCAGTTTTTGGATCTCCTCTTTCGAAGAGACGATCGCGATTTTAGGGCCGACCTGATAGATGAACGTCTGTTTGACGTCGGCAAACCGTTCGAAAAATTGAAAGGCGCTCTTCACTTGCTCCACGGGAGGAGTGAACACATAAAAGAGGCGGGCATGATCGGAAATCCAGTTGAGGTCTTCAGGAGTGGATGCCACATGTTGGATTGCGGAAGGATCTTGCTTCAAAACATAGAGCTGGCGCGCATATGTGTTGAGTTTTTTCACCCCGACCCCGCTATGCGCCAAAATGATCTCGAGGACATCGCTCCAGGACTCGCGAGGGATCGGAATATTGGAGTGCATGTTCAATTTCACTCCGGCCATTTCCGGCGGAACGATATAGAGATAATCGAGCGCTCCATACTCCATCACCAATTGGGCCAAGGTTGTTTCTTCCTGGTCCCAGAGGGCATACCCCTCTTCATCCCTCTTAGAGTCCTGAACTGAGGCATCATGCCACTGGGCCTCCAAGTTTTGGATTTGGGAGCGAAGCGCATTGGTGTGGTGCAAGAGCTCAAGATATTCTTCCTCAGAGGACTCGTTATTGGGAAGCTGGACTGCCTGCTCATAGCATTGCTTCAGCTCGGAGCGCAAAGTGACCAATTTCTGATTGACGTCTTTGATCATCGCATCAAAGCCCACATCAGATTCTCCTTGACGGGCGGAGGAGGCAGCAATTTTTTCTGAAATGGTCTGAGCGAAGCCAAGCGGAGCTGTGCTAAAGGCTATCGCGACAGTAAAATAGAAAAACCGTTTAACCAATTAAAGCTCCTTGGGGTGCAAATGGGATCTTCCGTTTTTTTCGAGATTTTCCCGTTTTGTTTTCCATTTCAATTGGCACGGAAACATGTTGGACTTGCGTGCGCATTTCATCGAACAAGCTCCCTTTTAATACCCAACGCCCCTGTTCTTTTTCAAGAGAATCAAAAATAAACAGCTCTCCTTTGATCCTATGGTGGAGACAGCTTTCAATCTCTTCTTTTCGCCGCAGATTGCGCCAGCCTGTTCCAGTTCTTAACATCCAATCCCCTTGCCTGAGCACAACCCTTTTCTTCCCCAGCATGCAACTGACTTGCGAAGCCGTCCTCAAACGAGGCTGGGTGAGCGCCGCATCAGCTTTCTGGTTCAACCTGCCGGCGTGTTCGATCGCCAATTCAACGGAGGCGGGGTAAAAACCTGTTTCATCCCACACAGTCAGCTCAACGGACCGAGGGGAAACGGTTCTGACCAAAGCAACAGGCTGCTGCGTGGACAATTCCGACAAGGGAGCCTCTTGCCACCTCCCTTCTTTCCACATCAAATAATCGCCAGTGGCAACAAAAATGACATAGGAAGCCGGGCCTTGAGCAAACTCGATCTTGAACTTCTCCCTCCACTTCCCAAACTCTCCGCCGCCGTATTGCTGAATGAGCAGGTCTTGCCCCCAGCATTTAGCATTTTTCAAAAGGGCAAACGCTTCTTGAGCCAACGTCGAATATTTCTTTCCACGGGCAGCGCTTGCCGACGCCGGCACCACAAACTGCCCTTTTTCTTCATAGCCATGGGCCGAATCAAGCTGCCCCAGTTTTTTCCCCGCTTCGATCAACACTCTTCCATTTTCCAGGAGGATCGGTTTGATCCACAATGGCTGCGGGCCCTCGGAAAAGACAAATGCGCCGGTAGCCTCGTTCTTCTCAAGGAAGAGGGTCTTTCCGCTCGTCATCTGCTTAGGAGCCTCTTCCGTCTTTAGCCCCAAAAGGATCTGGGCTTCGCTTCCCGTTGCATCGGGACGGCTGTTATGGGCAATCACCAACAGCTCCTTGGCAAGGTGGGAGACCCAGCCCCAGGTCTGGTGAGGATTGAGCATCAAAGCTCCGCTGCCGATCGCCTCATAGGGAAATGGCGCTTGTGCAAATGCGGACGGCATCTTCAGTTCTTCAGAATCTACGCTGCTTTGCCATGGGTAAAAACAGAGCATCCCTAATTCGATGCAAACAACAGCGGCGATAACAATCAAAAATGCTAAATTGCCTAATTTCAACAACCGGTCGACGTTGAACTTTGAATAAACGGCAATAATCACAGCGGAGTCCCATTCTCTTAAGATCCTGTCTACGAATTTGAATATCTTGATGTTTGATGGAATTTTTCGCGGACTGGGACTAGATCCATAGGTTATAGTTTTATTAACTATACCTAAGGGGTTGAATCCACGCTCGCGGAAAAAACGCAAAAAGCAATTAACCCAAATTCTTCGATAGACTCTCAACGTGGAAGTCTAGGAAATCCATCAAAAAAACGAAAGAGGGATTTTTGCCGCTGAAGATTTTTTATTTAAGCAGCGGTTGCAAAATTTAATAGGCATCCCTCTTCCGAATCTAAAGAGAGACAAGAAATTTTCCTTTGGTTATTTTATTTTTTATTACAAAGAGGCGCTTGCAAAACTGCCTCCAGAATTTGACCGAGAAAATAAATCGAGGAGATTTGTATGAAACGGCTTTTTGCACTGACCTTTCTGTTGTATATGGGACTTTTGCAAGCTGATTCACCACTCGTTCCACCTGGTTTCTTCGATGAATTTCTTTATGAGCAAAAACAAGACCTGGCAAATGCCGGTATAACAAATCCGCCCCCAGGAACCATTGCAGCTCCTCCTGGGCCTCCAACATCTAATCCATTACCTCCTGCGCCACTGGCCAATATGCTTCCCGTTGTGCTCAATAACACCACAGGACTTCCTGACAATCAGGTTTATGTGACCCTCGCTGGACAGGAAGTTGCAGGAAGCACGCAATTTTTCTTCCAATTGAATCCGAGCACCGGCGTTTTTACGCCTGTACCCGCCACTTCATCAACCTATTCTCCCAATTATTCCTATCCTCTTTCCAGCTTTCCCGTATCGACTACATCGACTACATCTTCTCCGGAATATCTTGCGTATGTTCCTAGCCTAGCAGGCGCAAGGTTCTACTTTTCAATCCAACAGCCCATGTATCTTCAGTCAGATACGCCGAATGCGATCACAGCGCCGACCTATTACGCATTTTACGATCCGAACTATAGCAATTTATATGAAACTATCGAGCTCACCTTTAACCCGACTGGGGGATCCGGAGGGGCTTACATTCCATGGACGGCTTCTGTCAATACCACTGAAGTCGATGCCTTCTGCTTCCCTATTCGAATCGGCTATTTCTCTTATAATCCAGCTAGTCCGGGTAGTATTACGCCTATGATCCAAGATTCCAATGCGCTGCCTTCCGGATTTGGCGTAGGCGGGCTCGCTGGGGCTACCACGCGTCAAACGATTATAAATTCAGTAAAAGCTGGGTTACAGGCTGGTGATATGAGCGGAGGAACGCCGCCAGTCTGGCCTAGACTGTTGATCCCATTTTATCAAAATCCTTATGCTGGCGGCACACCGCAGACTTATTTGAGGATCCTTTCTCCAAAGCAAAGCCTTGGAAATAATGCTGCTCCTCAAAATATTGGAGGATTAACAAATCAACGCGTTGGCACGGTGGACGGCAGCGTATCGCCGACTTTTTTGAACTATTCCTATCCTCCATTCCCTCTGGACTATTTAAGCGGAAGCTATGGCGCTCCTAGCTCTTTTGCCGATAGCCTGTTCGGGTATTATACAGGCGCTACCGCCCTATACCTTTCAACAGGAGGAGGATCTCCTACAGTCTACGAAGGCACTTCCATAGGTTCTCCGGGCAGTTATACACTTTCCATGACGGGCATTACAGGTCCAAACACGGGGCAGGTCAACACGCTCGTTCAATACACCGGAGCGACAGGGCCTACAGGCCCTACCGGGCCGGCAAACATACTAAACACGTTTGAAATGTACTCAGGAAGCCAGGCGTTTGCAGGAGGCTCCGACCAATTGACATTAGGCTTTTACTTTGGAGATGCCTTTACTGTTGGGATGCTTCCAAGCCCTGTCGGAACTAACAGCAGCACGCCGATTGATATTACCGATGCCACTGCAACTGGTTGGGAAGCTACGAATATTGGCAATTACTACGTTGCCCCTAATTCTCCAGTTGTTTCAGGAGGCCCATGGTACGACCTTTATGCAAAAGAGCTGCATAAAGTAGCGGTTAGAAACACCTCATCAACATTTCTGAATGGCTATGGGTTGTGCTACGCCTATGATTTCGATGACTCGCTCGGCATCAGCGGAACCATTACGCCCGTCATCACAACACTCAATTCCCTCAATCCTTACCTGAAGATCACTTTGGGCTCGATCGATACTCCTATCCCCAATCCCTATTCGGACACCACTGCCTATACCATGACATTCACCTTTGACTCAGTAGGGGGCCACACTCTTTCCTACCAACAAGGTTCCGGACCCGTCACTTCAGTAACTTCGGGAACTCCAATCGCAGGTCTTCAATCCAATAGCACAAACCCGCTCCGTCTTTTTTACAATAACGGCCAACCAAGCGGCTCTCCATATACCCATGAATTTATTATTTACCCTCTATACCAAATCCTAGTACCTATAGGATCTTATAATAGTTCAGAGATAACTATTATCAATTCGACAACGATTACGTTTACCCCTGGAAGCCCTCCCTCATTTACTGTTAATATTTTGCCGTAGCCATAACTACTCTCAAGGTATGCAGCAAAAAAGGATAGCGCTTAATACGCCGCTTATTCGGCGTGTTAAGCTTAAAACTAGGGAATCCCCAGAGGAGCAAGAAACGTTTCATCATTAAAGTCCCTCGTATCCCTTACTTGCAATACTACACTTAAGCTCTGACAAATTTGTGCTCGGCTTCCAAGTTTTGGCATTATGACTTCAAACATAGATCCGTTAGAAATCGAGATTGATATAAATTAATTTAACTCGTAAAGTGCACTTTAAGGGAGAGTGGACTTTCGCCCCTTTTGCGGCGGCGCATTCTAAGCTTATCTTAGACAGCTCTTGTTCTCTCCTTAAGATTCTTAGCAGCAACCCCTCAAAAGGGAAGGAATACTATGGATGGAAACAAATTGAAGGAAGGGGTCTCCGTGAAGGAAATCGAATCCTTTGCAAAGAAGCACCGCTTTGAGGTCTTCTTCTGCTTAATCTTCGTTCTTGCTTGCTTCTTCAGCTTTGTGATGTGGGGCCCATGGTGGACAATCATCGCGGCAACAGCTGGGGGTGTCATTGGAGTTCTGATGCCTGAAAAGGTTAACGGAATGTGCCAAAAAATCTTTCAGTTTATCTTCAAACAAGAGCAGACCACTCAGTTAGTCCTCGGGATCGTAGGGTTGATCCTAGCGATTTTTATTCCTCCGCTGATTTTCCTCAGCATGGGCCTCCATGGAGGAAAGGACTTGCACAAGATGGCAACGGAATTTGGATCTCGCAACAATCCATAA
>JAFEGV010000114.1 GCA_018239665.1 Verrucomicrobiota bacterium
GACGATATTGGCCGTCTCCCAAACGGCATCGGCTATTCGGGAAATAGCGGGGAAGGGGCGCTCCAACGAACACTCTCCTTCAGGTAGAAGGTCCAGCAGCTTGAGCTGGGCTTGGATGTGCTCGGCGCTTTTTTGGTGCTGCCTGCAATTGGAGGAGCGTTGAATGTGGAAATAGTGGGCTTGACGATGGGGTCCGCTGCGCAAGCGTACGGGCTGCTTGCATTCCGGGCATTCGTAGTTTTTATGCTTTTCGGCATTCTCTGCCAAAACAGGAGCGCCGCAATCAATGGCAAAGAGCTGCATGTCGTTTTTTGGATGACTTGGTCATTCCCAAATAATTATTCATCATATATATATATTATACCGATCAAAAACTTGTAGCTTTTTTCAGGCTGGGTAGGTTCTCAACTTGACATTTAGCATTTTTCCCCACAAAATCTCTCGGTTTGAAGTATTCTTGGGTAGACATGGCAAAAGCAACGTTTAGCAATTTATTCAGTCAGCAACATCAGCAGAAAGTGGAAGAGCTCGTAGCTATAGCGAAAGAGCAGGGCTTCATCACTTATGAAGAGATCAACGAAATTCTGCCGATGACGTTCGACTCTGCCGAACAGATCGACCAGGTCTTGATTTTCTTGAGCGGAATGGACATCCAGGTCCTGAATCAAGCCGAAGTCGAAAGGCAAAAAGAGCGAAAGAAAGAAGCCAAAGAGCTCGAAGGTCTGGCAAAACGGACCGAAGGCACGTCTGACGACCCTGTCAGGATGTACTTAAAGGAAATGGGTTCGGTTCCTCTTCTGACGCGCGAAGAAGAAGTGGAAATTTCCAAAAGGATCGAAAAGGCCCAGATCCAAATTGAAAAAATTATTATGCGCTTCCGCTATTCGAACAGGGAAGCGATCTCGATCGCGAACTATCTGATCACAGGAAAAGAGCGCTTCGACAAGATCATTTCAGAAAAAGAAGTGGCGGATAAAAATTCCTATTTCAGCCTGCTGCCCAAATTGTGCCAGCTTCTCCGCCATGAGGACCAGATCCTGGAAAAACTCTTGCGCGACCTCTATAATCCAGAAGTGAAAAAAGTCGACAAAGTCAAAATCCAGGAAGAGATTGAAAAGTGCCGCATCCGCACGCAAGCGTATCTGCACAGAATGCACTGCCGGCATAACATCATCGAGGACTTCGGCGAGGTCATATTAACGGCTTACGATCGGTTCCTCACGCTCGAAAAAGAGATGCAGGAATTGGTCCCAAGGGCTGAAAAGAACAAGTTTGCGGCATTCAAGCTCACCGCTGTCCGCCGCAAGTTAGGCAAACGGGAGCTGGCTGCAGGACGCACTCTGGAAGAATTTAAAAAAGATGTCCGCATGCTGCAGCGTTGGATGGACAAAAGCCAGGAAGCCAAACGGGAAATGGTGGAGTCCAACTTAAGGCTCGTGATCTCGATTGCTAAAAAATACACAAACCGCGGGCTTTCGTTCCTGGACTTGATTCAAGAAGGGAACATGGGCCTGATGAAAGCGGTAGAGAAGTTTGAATATCGCAGAGGCTATAAGTTTTCCACTTATGCGACATGGTGGATCCGCCAGGCTGTAACGAGGGCTATCGCTGACCAGGCCCGAACGATCCGTATCCCGGTCCATATGATCGAGACGATCAATAAGGTCTTGCGCGGCGCTAAAAAACTGATGATGGAAACGGGCCGCGAGCCTACCCCGGAAGAGTTGGCGCATGAGCTTGGCCTGACTCCGGAAAGGGTGCGCGAGATCTATAAAATTGCCCAGCATCCGATCTCATTGCAAGCGGAAGTAGGCGATGGCGGCGAGAGCCAGTTCGGAGACTTTTTAGAAGATACCGGCATCGAGTCTCCTGCCGAGGCTACAGGCTATGCAATCCTAAAAGATAAGATGAACGAGGTCCTTTCGACGCTTACCGATCGCGAAAGGACGGTTTTGATCGAACGTTTCGGACTTCTCGACGGCAAGCCCAAGACCCTCGAAGAAGTTGGCGTCCGGTTCAAGGTAACGAGGGAGAGGGTGCGTCAGATCGAGGCAAAAGCCTTGAGGAAGATGCGCCACCCGACCCGTTCTAAGCAGTTACAAGCCTTCCTCGATTTGCTCGAAGGCGAGTAGTCTTTAAGGGGAGTTGCAAAACTCCCCCTTTTTTATCCAATTTGCATGGAAGTGATGTGTGAGCGCTGCCGATTTCAAAGAGAAGCTTCTCGATATCATTTTCTCGCAGGACGGGCTTTTAGGGCGCTTTTTGGATGCTTTTGAGTCCAGGCCCGGCCAAAAAGAGATGGCGCAAGGAATTTTATCCGCATATGAAGAGGATAAAATTGCTTTGATCGAGGCAGGAACCGGAATCGGCAAAAGCCTTGCCTATCTTGTACCCGCTGTCTATTGGGCCCTCAAGCACCAAGAAAAAAGCGTCATTTCCACGCATACAATCGCGCTTCAAGAGCAATTGATCCGCAAAGATATCCCTTTTTTGCTCAAAACGATGGACGTCGATCTCAAAGCTGTCCTCGTCAAAGGAATGGGAAATTACCTGTGTTTGCGCAAACTGGGAGAGTTGAGGCAGCAGCCTCTTTTGTTTTCATTGGATGAAAGCCAGCAAGTTCAGAACATCGAGCAGTGGGCCGAGAGGACAAGCGAGGGGTCCCGCTCGGAAATTAAATTTCCCATCTCTTCCGGTACATGGGAAAAGGTGGCCTGCGAAGCGGACAATTGCAGCCATGTCCAGTGCCCTTTCTACAAGCATTGCTTCTTTTTTAAGGCGCGAAAAGAAGCCGAGGACGCGCAGATCCTGGTTGTCAATCATCACCTTCTGATGGCAGATATCAATGCAAAGATCCGTCAGGACGGCGCGCAGGAAAAATCGGTCATTCCGCGGTTTGAAAGGGCCATCATCGATGAAGCCCATCATCTGGAACAAGTAGCGCTCGATAGTTTTGCCCAAAGCAGCGATCGAATCGGCCTTCAGCGTCTTTTAGGGAGGATTTTTTCAGAGAACCACCCCGAGCGCAGCCGCCTTAATCTGATCCGCGCTGATTTCTCCCAAGCCAAACCATCTCTTGTTCACGCATTGGACGTTGAAATCCCCGTTCAAAAGAAAGATTGCGCAGCGCTTATTGAAAAAGCATTCGCTGAAATGGCCCATTTTCTCGAAAGCGTCATCACCCAGCCAAGAGCTGGATCTAAAGAGAGCAAATGGCGGCTCACTGAGTCCATGTGCTCCTTAGAATATTGGAAAGATCCTCTTCAGGTGACTTTTCATTCGTTGGCAGAAAAATTAACCCAGCTCTCGCTTGCCCTCTCCTCATTAGAAGGCCAATTGAGCGAGTTTAAGGGGACTAAGTTGGAAGAACAAGCTCAAGACCACAGTTTGGAGCTTAGATCGCTTGCCATGCGGTTAGAAGAGAAAGCGGCGAACTTGAACCGGTTTTTCTCCGATGATGATCCAGACAAGCGGGTGCGGTGGGTGGAAATGACTGCTTCGAACGTGGTCCTTATGGATGCCAACCTTGCCGTCGCTTCGCTTCTTTACGACAACCTATTTGCCAAGCTGCGCACCACAGCCCTTTGCAGCGCGACGTTGACGACGAATCGCGCGTTTTCTTACCTGAAAGAGCGGCTGGGGATCCATCTCGAAAAAGAGGAAAATGTTTTAGAGCAGATCTTTGACTCTCCATTCAATTATGCGCAACGGACATTGCTTGCGATTCCTACCGATCTGCCGGGCCCGTCCGATCCTCAATTTCTACCGCAGATCCTTGAGCCGATCAAACAGATCATCCAGGTCAGCAAAGGCAACGCATTCATTTTGTTCACTTCTTACGAGATGCTGCAGTGGGTGTACGAAAAGCTGAGCAATGATGCAACTCTTTCGAAATACCTTCTGCTTAAGCAAGGAGACTTGTCGCGCCATCTGCTTTTAGAAGAATTTAAAGAAACGCCCGGAAGCGTCCTATTTGCGACCAATTCCTTTTGGGAAGGGGTGGATGTTCCGGGTGAAGCATTGCGTTGCGTGGTCATTGTCAAATTGCCTTTTGTGGTCCCCTCGGAGCCAATTTACCAGGCGTGCAGCGAAGCGTTAGAGCGTGAAGGTAAAGATCCGTTCAACGACTATGCCGTTCCGCAGGCGGTGATCCGCTTTAAACAAGGTTTTGGAAGGCTGATGCGCAAAAAAAATGATCGAGGCTGCATTGTGTGCCTCGACCATCGGCTTGTGAAGAAAAACTACGGCAAACAGTTTTTAAACAGTTTGCCGCCTTGTAAAACGACATCAGGGCCATGCAAGCAGGTCCTTGAAGAGATGCGCGCACATTATGCGAGCACCTCGATCAATTAACGGCAGCCGCAGAGCCGATCTTCTTCTCCTTCTCTTTCGATCCGGTCTAATTCGTCAAGGACAGCCTGTGTCGCTAGGCCTTCTTCGCGAAGCTTGGTCATTGCTTTCGAGCTAGCTCGTCTCACTTCGATCAGCCTTTCCATGACACCGCATGTGGCCAGATGTTCCAGCATCTCATGGGAGGCCAGGCCGAGATCTGCCAAACGCTCTTCCAGAAGCTCCCAACGGGTCGCATTTGCAAACTTGCGCACGCCGCCGGTCCGCTCGATGCATTGCGGGAGAGGATCCAAGCGATCTTCGGCTCTTGGGTGGATAAAGATCACCATGGAGTATCTCTCTTTGTTCCCGTTTGTGTCGATCACTCGGTGAGGGCCGCTGCGGAATTCTCCATTGGTAATGTTTTCCAGCATATCGCCGCCGTTGATGATAAAGGCATTCTCCGGCACGCGGACGTCGACCCATTCTCCCTCTTTGTTGAGCACTTGAAGGCCTTCGGCAGTAGCTCTAGGCAAGATGGTGAAAAGATTGATGTCGGTGTGCGCTGCAGCCCAAATCATGTTTTCGGGAGGATTCGCGGGATAGTGGATAGCGCGAAGAAGGCAGTCTCCTTCTTTCGTCATGTTGGTAAAGAAATCAAGCGGCTGGCCGATAGCTTCCGCGATCGCTTGCTCAAGAGGGACTTTATAGGTTTCCAAGGCATCGAATAGATTGCATAAGGGCGTTTTCAAGTTGATCTCGTTCGGCCAGATGTTGGCATAATTGCCAACGGCAGCTTGCTGGTTGAGGTTAAACTCCCGCCCTACGTGATAAAATTCTTTGAAATCGCCTACTTTTTGACCTTTTGCCGATTCACCGGGAACATAACCCCTCTGTCCATTTGTGTTGCGATTAAAGGAGCGCATTTTCGTCTCAAAGTCCAAGGAGAAATAGTTTTTTGCGGTCTCATAGGCCGAATCGAGGATAACCGGATCTACCCCTGTGTTGACCACAGCAAAAAAACCCACTTCTTTCAGAGCTTTCGAAAGCCCTTCAATAAAGCGTCCTCGCGTTTCAGGATTAAAGTAGTCGTTCATGTCGACGACGGGAATCGTTGCGTCAAAGCCAACAGTTGCATCATCTGCTTGTGCAGATAACGTTCCTGCCAATCCGAGAACTACAAGCTGAAGTTTCAGTGCGCAGTGTCTATACAAATTACGTATCTTCATGTTACCTCCCTTTGCGGTAGCGATTGTGTTATACCCTGATCATTACCCACATCTTCCGTTTCTATAGGGCGCTGCGGCTTTGCCATATGGATCCTCTGTTTCGCCCATAGCTACTTTCAGCTATGGGCTTCGCCATTCGGACCGCTTCGCTTCCATC
>JAFEGV010000115.1 GCA_018239665.1 Verrucomicrobiota bacterium
CTGTGGAAACACGAAAAGGTTCGGCGAACCTTCGCAGAGCGTAGCAGGTGAATCTACCTTGGACGCAAACAAGTCTTATACTGCACCCGCTCCAAGTTCACAAAACCTGACGGAGCGCCATATAGCAGATCCTGAGCCAATACAACCTGAAGCTCAGATTAACAGCCAAGTTGAAAACAGACTGGAGAAACAGAACAGAAGGGCCTTCGACCTGATGCCCAAAGCCACTACGCCATATCGACATTACCCGTATACTGTAGATAGCAAAGCATCGTTCTCCTTCCTACGGACGCAAACCCGATCTCCCGTAAAATTTTCAAATGGTTCCTACCAAGATCAGATCTATTCTGAAACGCGCTCGTTGAGCAGCTCTGTCGTCAATGTCGCTTGCGCCCAAGGACGCAAAAACACCATGGAAGACCGGTTCCTTGCCTCTCCGTTGCATTTTCAGGCCAATGGGAAAACCTACAGCGCCGACCTCTTCGGCGTCTTTGACGGCCATGGAGGATCTGAGACGGTAGAGTTTGTTATCGGCAATCTCGCAAACATTCTTCAAAAACAGTTGGAAAGGCGCCTGCAAGATAAAGCTCCTAACGATGATGATATTTTTTATGCGCTGAGGGATGCAGCCATCATGGCGCATGATGAATGTGTTTCAAGAGGACTCAAAGGCGGCACGACAGCGATCTTCGGGTTCAAATTGACAGATTCCCATGAGATCTGGACGGCAAACGTCGGCGACTCTTCAGCCATTTTGGATAGAAATGGGGAAACCATCCCGATGAGCATCGAACAAAAACCCCTCTATTTACCCGATCCTTCTGTAGAAGATGCGGCCTCTTACGTCCCGAACAAATATGCAAAGGACCTCCTGAAAAAAGACGTCCTGCTCAACAATGGAAAAAACATCACGGACCAAGAACTTCTCCTAGGGGAAAAAATGGTCATGACCAGCCTTGGAAAAGATGACGAGAACACCCATCACCTTGTTTTAGGAGTTCCCAATAAGCACCACCTCGACATGTCAAGGTCGATTGGAGACATCGCATTTAACAATTGGAAAAAATGCACCCCTGAAATTTTCAAACAGACGCTGCAACCCGGAGATTTATTGATCCTGCACAGCGATGGAGTCAAAGCGCTTCCTAAAACAACAGTCGAGATCATCGAAGCTGAAAAACAACAGGGAACACCTGCAAAAGTGACGCTGGAGAACCTTGTCCAAGCAGCGATCAGGGACAAAGACAATGTCTGCGCAATGATCGTCAGCTTCCATGAAAATTAACGACAGGCTAAGAAATAAGCGCAGTCCAACCGGGCTTATTTAAAGCCGAGTTGAACCGCGCTGGTGGGATAAAATCGATCAGTTGCCGACTTGGCTAACGAGCAACTCTTCATGGTCTTGCTTCCATGCTGCAATCAGGTCTGTTTGGACGACCTCCCATGGAAATCCCTCTCTTCCAAAATGCCCGTAAGCTGCCGTTGCTTGGTAGATCGGACGGCGCAGATCGAGCGTATCGACGATTTTCTTCACTGAAGTGTCCAGCAAGCTCGCAGCAAACTCCTCGACGAGCTTCTGGCTTTTAGCCGTTCCAAACGTTTCAATTTGGATCATGACCGGCCTTGGCTGACCGATGACATACGCAAGGCCCACTTCGCAACGCTCGGCAAAACCTGCTGCGACAATGTTTTTAGCGATAAAACGGGCTGCATAAGCGCCGGAACGGTCGACCTTGCTGGGATCTTTGCCTGAGAAGGCGCCGCCGCCCACACGCGCATATCCGCCATAGGTGTCGACAACGATCTTACGGCCGGTCAGACCAGCGTCCGATTGAGGTCCCGGGATGTGCCAAATCCCTGTGCCATTGATGATGATATTCTTGGCATCTGGCATCTTCATCTCATATGCCTCAAGCACGGGAGCTATGACTTCCTTAATGATGGCCTGGGACAGAGTTGCATGATCGACATCTTCTGAATGGGAGATGGCGATGACGACCTTTTCAATGCTGACAGGCTTCCCGTTTTCGTAGGCCACCGTCACTTGCGACTTGCCGTCCGGCCTGATGAAAGGAACGATCCCTTCTTTGCGAACTTGGTCCAACCGTCGCGTCAATGCATGGGACAACGTGATCGGCATCGGCATCAATTCACGGGTATCTGTGCAAGCGTACCCAAACATCATCCCTTGGTCTCCGGCGCCCTCGTCATCTTTGACTCCAATAGCGATGTCCGGCGATTGCTGGTGCAGGTGGTTTTGAAAGGGCGACTTATCTGAAAATCCCCAATCGGGATTAGTGTAGCCGATCTGTTGGATCGTCCTGCGGACGATCGCCTCAAAATCGACATTAGCGGTCGTATTGACCTCTCCATAGAGAGCTACGCAATTGTCCCCGACTACTGTTTCGATTCCAGTCTTAGCTTTTGGATCTTGGCGCAAGATCTCGTCCAAAATGGCGTCGCTGATCTGATCGCACATTTTATCCGGGTGGCCGGCGCATACAGACTCAGATGAAAATAAGGTTCTATGGCCTTCTGCAGAGAGAGAGGCGTGCAATCCCAATGCGGTCGCTGCAATCAGAGGCATTTGTAAAAAAGAACGCGACATAGGTGTCTCCTTCAGTTAGTCGGTTTCGCGTTCGAGAGAGTAACTCAAATCTTAAAATTTATGCCAAAAAAAATAAAACCAGTGAATCATTAGAAGAATTGTTCCATTCTTCAGCGATTCACCGGTCACAGATTTTGCCGAGCACTTAAGTTATGCAGGACATTATTAAGCCAGATTGCTTACCTATTAGCGCTTTTAGAAGGAGGCGTAAAATCAAAGATTTTGACAGTTCCTCCAACTAAACCAGCAACAAGCATCTCATCTTTTACTTCCAGCCTAGCTACAGCGCTTTCAAGAGCTTCCAAACTGTGGAGCAGTTGACCGCTTTCAAGGTCCCAGAATTTGATCGTTCTATCTTGCGATCCAGAAATGAGCATTCCATCCTTTACCATTAGGCAATTGATCCAGCGTGCATGGCCTACCAGGCTGTGGAGCTCTTGACCGCTTTCAAGGTCCCAGATTTTGATCGTAGCGTCATTTGAACCAGAAATGATCTTCCCATCGTTGACCAGTAAGGAACAAATACCATCTCTATGTTTATCCAAGATATGAAGCTCTTGACCGGTTTCAAGGTCCCAGATTTTGATCGTCTTATCAAAGGAACCAGAAATGATCTTACCATCCTGTACCTCTAGGCAACTGATTATGTTATTGTGCTTGCCGCCGACGCTGCGGAGCAGTTGACCGCTTGTAAGATCCCAGATTTTAACCGTATTATTACTGGAACAAATAAGCTTCCCATCTTTGACTTTAACATAGTCGCTATACACTCCATCGCTATCCACCAAGGTGTGGAGCAGTTTACCGCTTTCAATATCCCAGACTTTAATCTGTTTATCCGTCGAGCTTGAAATGAGCTTCCCATCACTTTCTGTTAAGGCAAGGATACCGCCTTGATGTCCTTCCAAGGTGTGAAGCATTTCACCTTTTTCAAAATCCCAGATTTTAATAGTCCGATCGTTAGAGCCGGAAAAGAACTTCTTATCAATTACTTCAAAGCAAGTGATTTCTTGTTGATGGCCGAGAGCCACTCTCCGTAGCAGTGCGCCACTTTTAAGATCCCAGATGGCAATCGTCGGATCCGATGGTGAACCAGAAATGAGGTTTCCATCTTGTACGTTGAGGTATCTAGCATGGGATTGATGAGCCCTGATGGTGCATGTTTGAGCTGTTCCTGCCCTGAATTGATGATCAATCGCTTTTAAATGCTTATAGCAAGCGATTGGCTGTGGAATAGGCAGTGTCAATTGAAAAGAGGTAGGAAAGTGAGAGGTCAAAAGAGTTTGCCATCTCGGGAATTTGTCGTTAAGGACGACCAGAAAAAAATGCTTGCTTACCGATGACAGCGTACAGATATCTCTTAACTTGTTGATGTGCTTACTGCATTCATAAATAGTTTCCTCAGACCAAGATTTAACAATTTTTTTGGTATCTACCAGATTTGCAGCGTTTGCGGCGTTACCGCTTATTTGTGGAACTGACGACATAATATCTCCTTTTTTATTTAATATTATTAAAAGCTTTTCAATTAGATAGACCTCGTTCAGATATCAGACCTAGATTTGTAATATCTAAGTCATTGATTATCTGCAGATATCATCCACATAAATAAGCATTATATAAAAAATATATTATTAAAATCAATTAAACTGGTAAAAAAATAATAAATAAACTGCTCTTTAGAAAAATAAAATAATTGCTTGAATGCTGTTATTTCTTAAAGCAGTCTAAGAAAAGCTGCGCTTGCGCGGGCAGATCAAGTGCGATCTGACCCTCTTGCAGTTCGATGACCCTCCCCTTTTCTTGGAGGGATTTGCGCAGGCGGAAGGAGTGGATCTCTTTCGGAAACCGGAGGACTTGCGTCCGTGGAGCGCGCGTTTGGACGATCACTTTTTTGAGCTGGTGCTTCGACCACTCGATGGACAAGGTCTCTTCGTGCTGGGCAGCTAGGTTGATCATGCGCCCCGATGCGAAAGCGGGAAGCAGGCAAGGCAAGATCTCCCAATGCTGTTCCGTTTCTTGGAAAAAGAGGGAGCGGATCAGGCTGGCGCCTTCGATGAGGTGGGAAAGCGGCGATCCGTCTTCCTGAGCGGTCGCAGAAGGAGGAAGGATCCCTTGGAACAGAGTATCGTTGAGGGTCGGGACAAGGATGCCCGCAAAAGAAGCAAGGAGCCATTGTTCGGAAGCGGCATGGACCTGCAGCTTGGCCCGCGATGCGCAGGCTGTCCGGAAGGCATTAAGGAGCTCTAGCGTGCCTGATGAACTTCGTGTAGGGTGGACAGAGGGGACCATGGCCCCAAGGCGCATGAAGATAGGAAAGATCTCTTTTAAGTCAAAGCGGCGCATCACCATGTCCCAATCTTGCGACTTATGCATGCCAAGGGATAGGCGCTCAGCAGGGACTGCGGCAGGCGCAGCTTCTGCCGGGACAGGGATCAAAAGAGTCTCTTTTTCTCCGAGCTGATAAGAGATCGCTTTTCCATGAAGGGTGCAGTTAAGAGTTTGAGAAGGGATTTTCTCGAAGGTGAACAGGATCCCGTCGGAAGATCTGCGGACCTCATAGCGGAGATACCCGGATGTCGTCGATCCGAACACGCGGAGCACCGCTTTTTCTAAATCAATTTCAGCCGTAAAGTCTTTCATCGGGCCTTGCAAAGCGAAATCGAGCGTGAAACTTTGGGATGGAGCGTCGATTTTTTGCAAGACGATGCGAGTAGGATAAATGGTCGCTTGCCACGTGCTCAAAGGAATGGGGCATTGCGTCCCTGGACGATGTGAAAAGGGATGGAGGCGCTCGGCGATGGTAATTTTCATGTAATGACTTTTCCTATGAGTCCCTTTGGGGAGTTTTCGATGAGTTGGACTTTGATCAGGGCATTGGGCTTCAAGTCTTCTTTGGGAACGCAAACGGTGAGAAAGTTTTCTGTGTGGCCGCTGATGTGCCCTTCGATCAGGCCTTCCTCGCTCTCTGTTAAAACGGTCAT
>JAFEGV010000116.1 GCA_018239665.1 Verrucomicrobiota bacterium
GTAACGGGAACGACGGGAACAACCGGCACGACAGGCGAAACAGGATCTACCGGTGTAACGGGAACGACGGGAACAACGGGAACGACAGGCGAAACAGGATCTACCGGCGTAACGGGAACGACGGGAACGACCGGCACGACAGGCGAAACAGGATCTACCGGCGTAACGGGAACAACGGGCACAACAGGAACAACGGGTGAAACTGGATCTACCGGCGTTACAGGAACGACGGGAACGACAGGAACAACAGGCGAAACTGGGGCAACCGGTGTAACAGGAACAACGGGAACGACCGGCACGACAGGCGAAACTGGATCTACCGGTGTAACGGGAACGACGGGAACGACCGGCACGACAGGCGAAACTGGATCTACCGGCGTAACGGGAACGACGGGAACGACTGGCACGACAGGCGAAACTGGATCTACCGGTGTAACTGGAACAACGGGAACAACGGGAACGACAGGATTTACCGGATCCACCGGAGTAACGGGAACAACCGGAACAACAGGGCCTACTGGATCTACCGGATCCACTGGTGTAACTGGAACAACCGGAACAACAGGGACTACAGGTTTTACCGGATCCACCGGTGTAACAGGAACGACTGGAACAACAGGGACTACTGGATTTACAGGATCTACCGGGGTTACGGGAACAACGGGCACTACAGGCTCTACAGGAAGGACTGGTACAACTGGAGGGATCGGCGCAACAGGATTTACAGGATCTACCGGGGTTACTGGAACAACTGGAGCAACAGGCATAACAGGAACGACAGGTTCTACAGGCCCAACCGGACCAGCCGTAGTGCCTGATTTTGGATTCTTTTACACCATCAACACTCAATCTTTAGTTGTTGGGACAAATGCCATTCCATTTATTCGAGATCCAAATACTACAGCAACAATTACCTATTCTAGTCCTACTATCACAGTTGCAAATGCAGGATATTATCTGATCACCTTTGGCGCAGCGACAGGCACTTCTGCCAACTTTACATTTACCGTATTTGTGAACGGTTCTTCTGCCGGGGTGCAGTATGCGGATGGGATTAATGTCGGCGAAGGTTCTCCGGCTTCGGAATTCCGTACGATAGTTTGCATTATACAGCTCCCTGCTGCCGCTCAGGTTGAAATCCGTGGAAGCGCGAGCAACACAGTGGTATCGCCATCGAATGGCGGTACTGGCGGATTAGATTCAACTTCATCATTTTTATACCTGATGAAGCTGCATGATTAGAAGTAGAAGCCTGGCTTATGGGCAAATTAATCCAGAAATTGAGATTCCGGCCATGCTGCAGTAGGATTTTCAAAAACTAGGGTTCTATCGACGTGTTTGCGAAACCCTATGGACCAACAAGGCTGAAGACCTGTTTTTATGATTCTTCAGGGTAATACAAAGCGATGTGTTCATTTCGAATTTGGAGGGGGTAATAATGAAGGTTAAAGCGGTCCTATATTTTATCGCATCAATTTGCACTTGCAAAGCTTCATTTTTTTCTGTGTATGCGGATGAGCCGCAGGACTCCAATTCAGAAGGAAAAAAATACCAATTATCGGTCTGTGCGCTTTATAAGAACGAGTCTGCCTATTTAAAAGAGTGGATTGAGTATCACAAAATGGTAGGAGTCGATCATTTTTATTTATACAACAATGGAAGCGCTGATCGATCCCATGAAGTGTTAGTTCCCTATATCAAGGAAGGCTTGGTCACTGAAGTCGACTGGCCCGATCGTCTTCCTATTCACCACCATAATTCTCCAGCCTTTTGGGCTTTAAGTACGCAGATCCCGGCTTATGAGCATGCGGCAAAATATCTGGCCGCGAATGATACCAAGTGGTTGGTCTTTCTCGACATCGATGAGTTCATTGTTCCTGTAGCCTCGAACTCCATCAAGGAAATATTGGGTGATTTTAGAGAGTTTCCCGGAATTTTAGTCTCAAGCGATCACTATAATGCCGTAAAGAGAAATGAACTGCCGAGAAGAAGTTTGCTGATAGAGTCCGTGGATTTGACCGATGCCCCGGATCAGAAAATTGAGACCTGCGTCAAGAAGATGATTTTTCAACCTGCAAGGCACGGCTCTTTTAAATGGCCTCCTTACGAACAAACATTCAAAGACAACAAGGCTGCCGCTCAATCGACCAGAAGCCAGTTGCGGATCAATAAGTACGTCAACAGGTCGAAAGGCGCTTTGAACTTCGGTAAACGCAAAGATAAGCTGCATGTGGATAATCGAGCAGTTGCAGAACAGGAAGTCCGCCTGATTCTTCAGAATGGTTATGAAATAGAAGACCAGGAACGGGCAATTTTCAAGTTTATTCCAGAAGTGCGCAAAAAAATGGGTTTCGAAACAGAAACGATTAGGTAGGCTGTATGAAAAAATTTATTGGCTATTTGACACGGTTATTCATGTTGATTCCGGCTGTCTGTTTAGCAGACCAGTGGCCGACTCCTCCTAGCGAGATCTCGACCTCCGGTGTCAATGCCTCAGAGCAAGCGGTGGCTATTGACCCAAATGGTAATGTTGTTGCCGTGTGGATCGAGAATGGATTCGTTAAATCCAGTTTCACTCCTATACCAGGAACTTGGAGCTCGCCTCCAGATACCGTGTCAAACGCCGGAGCTTCTTCTCCGCTGGTTGTTATGGATCTCAATGGAAGCGCTACGGCAATCTGGGTTGAGAGTGGTGTCATAAAAGCAGCTACAAAGCCTTTAAATGGGAGTTGGCCTCTTACTCCTGATACGCTTTCTGTTAATCCTGCATCTTCACCTAATCTTGCAATCGATGCCACAGGCAACATTGTTGCAGTGTGGTTAGAGAGCGGAGTGGTCATGTCGGCTACAAAGCTCTTTAGCGGAAGTTGGTCGGCAACCCCTGATACCGTTTCGGCATCAGGCGCTTCATTCCCCCAGGTTGCTGTTGGCAATGATGGAACAGTGATTGCAGTTTGGCAGGCGGATTTAAGCGGGACATCGACAGTATATGCAGCCATGAAAACAATTTCCGGCAGTTGGGGAGCCCAGCAAAGCATTTCAACGGCAAATGTTAATAGCGCTTATCCCCAAATTTCGATCAATTCTTCCGGCAATGCAATAGCAGTATGGTATCGATATGACCTATTCAGCGGTATCTACTCGAACGTTATCCTTCAAGGTGCATCAAAATTAAACGCGGCGGCCTGGAATGCGCCTGTTGATATTTCTTCAGCAGGAAAAAGGAATCCAGCCGACCTTGTGTCCAAGGTTGTCTATAGCGACAGTAATATGGCGTTGGCCGCTTGGACCAATTCGTTCGACAACTCGCTGTTCAGCTCTGAATGGAGCGCATACGAAAACGGAGTGTGGAGCGATCCAGAGGCGCTTATTGAATTGAACTTAGCTGCCTATGACGTGGATGCTACAATTGATTCCAAAGGCAATGCTTACGTGTCTTGGATGGGTTATAATTCAGCAGATTCATCTCTTTTGCTGCTAGGATCGGTCAATTCATTGAAGAGCATTCTTAACCGGTTTTGGGTGACATGGGTCTTAAGCAATGGAGGAAACAATGCTTTTCCCTCTCAAGCGACCAATACGAGCGGATCTGCTCTATATGGAGCCATTGTCTGGATGAATTCGTCTGAAGGTTCAACTAATGTCATTCAGGCGCTTACAGAAGCATTGCCGATCGTATCTCCACCTTCAAGCCTTTCTGTTATCGCGCAAACAAACGACTTCGGTCTTGTAACGGAAACATTCAACATTTTCTCCTGGACAGCGAGCGCCTCTCCTAACATCATTGGATATTTGATATATCGAAATGGTGTGTTTATGAGTTCAGTCGGTTCTAATGTTTTGCAATACATTGATCATAATAGGAAGGCTGGCGAAACAAATACGTATTCGGTCGCTGCATATGATAACTGTGGATATCAAAGCGATTTTGTTGATTTTATCTTTACGAACTAGGTTGTCTGCAAGATCATGAAACCGAAACGACTTCAAAAATCGGGACTGTGGCAAGTATAAGAAAGATAGGGCTTGCGCAGAATTGAAGCGAAAAACTAAATTTATTTTTCTTGGTTTTTAATGAATTTCTATCGTGCTGGCAATTTTTGTCTAAAACGTGCGGTCCTGAGAATGAAAAAAAGGTGATCAGATGTTAGATTATCGAGTTAAAATCAAATTTATAGCAATTTGTTCACTGATTTCGTTCACAGCTTGCGGATTTGCTGCAGAGAACTCTAGTGATTCGCTTTTGAAGACGGAGCGCTTGTTGGAGTACTCCCCAAGCAGTCGTGAACAATTACTCATTCAAAACTATGTCCAAGAGCTTATTCAAAGTGGATCCTTGTCCAATTTGAAATTTGCCGAGATGGTCGATTTACTTTCCGAGTATGGTAAGATCATTCATGCCATTAAGACTGATCGAGATATTTTATCTCCTGCAAAAAGATCAGCGCTTTATCAAGGCCCGGTCCGTAATTTAACCGATTCCCAGTTTGATGCTTTGATCCAAGACCTAAAGCAATATCAAGATATTGCTGAGTTTCTTCAAGTAGGTTGTGGCAAGCCCTGCAAGCAAGGTCCTCCCGGCCCTGCCGGCGCTGCAGGTCTACCCGGAACAACTGGAGCTACGGGTGTTACCGGCACGACAGGATCTACCGGAGTAACGGGAACGACGGGAACAACCGGCACGACAGGCACGACAGGATCTACCGGAGTAACGGGAACGACGGGGACAACCGGCACGACAGGCACGACAGGATCTACCGGAGTAACGGGAACGACGGGGACAACCGGCACGACAGGCACGACAGGATCTACCGGTGTAACGGGAACGACGGGAACAACCGGCACGACAGGAACAACTGGATCCACCGGAGTAACGGGAACGACGGGGACAACCGGCACGACAGGCACGACAGGATCTACCGGTGTAACGGGAACGACGGGAACAACTGGCACGACAGGCACAACAGGATCTACCGGAGTAACGGGAACAACAGGAACAACCGGCACCACTGGCACGACAGGATCCACCGGAGTAACGGGAACGACGGGGACAACCGGCACGACAGGCACAACAGGATCTACCGGAGTAACGGGAACGACGGGGACAACCGGCACGACAGGCACA
>JAFEGV010000117.1 GCA_018239665.1 Verrucomicrobiota bacterium
ATTTGCTCTTCCCATCCTGCAGAGAGTGTGAGCGCATAGGCGTCGTGATGGAAAAAAGCGATGTAAGAGAGGCCAAGACCTAGTTCTATCACAGGGGTCACGCTATGAAATGAATGCCCAATATCCGCTGTTACGCCTGACACGGGGGAGACAACTCCTGTATTAAAATCGGTTATCGTTCCTTTAAATGAGGTCTTCAAATGGCTTACGTAGGAAGTCCACATGCCGGATAGCGCAAGATTGCTGTAGAGGCCAAAGTCTTTCATGAAATACCAGATAGGCGCAATCCCTGCGCGTATCCCAATCCCCCAGGATTCTACCTTCTGCTTTTGAATAAGCATCGTTATCGTTTCGCCATTGGGAACTAAGAAACTGTTAATTCCAAGGCCATTGGTGTCATTGTTAAACACCGTGAGAAAATTGTGTTGAGACTGATTGATCCATGCCGACTTAAGCCCCAGATAGGGTCTTAAGGTCAGATATTTGCTTAAAAAAAACTGTCTTCCGAGTTCCAGATCAATGACGTTAAAAGTCTGTTGAAACCGGTCCTTGACTTTTGAGAGTGTCGGAGAGCCGTAATAGGGGTCCGATGGGCCGACCATATCGCCGCTCGAACTTGATTGGGTAGCTTTGAACGTTTCAGGGTTCAGCCATGTGTAGTTCGTGTAAACGTCCCAGCCGTCATGAGCGAACTTAAGCCCTGCTCCTACCTTGAATCCAGGTTGAAATTCAAACCCAGGGTTTTTGGTCTCGCCTCGTTTATGAGGAGGAACAGGGGTGACTCCATCAGCTCCCACAATGGCAATGCCGCTGGCTGCAAACTGATAATTATCAACCGTCGGCCTCCAGTAAATGAAGTCAGCTGTCAGAAAGACATTCACACCATGTGGAACTTTGGGCCCTTGCGGAGGAGTAATTACTTCAGATGGCTGTGTCGTCACGCCTTCGGGCTTAAGAGGCTTTTCAATGGGTGGAGGCGAGCTGAACGAAAGCAGGCCTGCTGAAAGGGAAGACATCGACAAAACAAATAGGCCAAAGGCATAGGAACCATATTTAAGGCTCATAAACACCACCTTACATCTTGAAAGTTTAACTTTAGTCTTAAAGATGAATACAGTGTCAAATATTTATGCACAAGAAGCCATTTGACATGAGAAGGCAGTGTGCAGCAAAAGAACCTGAAAATCGACTGAACCTTAGTTTGAAGAAATTTTCTAGTAGAATTCTGAACATTTGAGAGTTGGCCAGAATCATTTTTTCCTCTCAAGAATATTAAGTTGTCGTTCAGGTTCGTTCTGAAATATTCTTGAGGTCTCCAGTCAATTGCGAAAAAAATGTGTAAAATTTCAACTCGATGTTCCACTTTTTTTGACCCATAGGAGGATTTTTGACAAAATCAGATCAAAGTTAAGCGATCCGAACGAGGAATCCCATAGTGAAAGCGATGGGTGACGAGGCTGCGAAGACTTTTTAAAGGTCCGGTGGACCTTTGAAAAGCAAAGCAGGTGAAGTGCTCTTGAGCACGAACCGGGCAGTACGAGCCGGCCATTGCCTCTGCAGTCATAAAATTCTCCTATGGGTCAAAAAAAGTGGAACATCGAGTTTAAGAAAAAACAGAAAAAAATCTTTTAGAATAAAGCCCTTGAGAGGTTAGGATCTGCACTTATGTCAAAAAAAAGGATCATGGATTTAAGAGAAAAGCCTTTTGGTTAGCTCTTGCGTCTGGCAGTGGAGCGCTTGTCAGTGGAAACGGATGCCTTGCAGAGGTGTTTCCAGATGGGAAGCTTAACAAGGATCCGCCGAAAATTTTTTGGAATTCATATCAATCCCGATGAGATTAAAAAAGAGATCTGTGATTGCGGGGGCAACAACGATGAAAATCAAATTGATGACGCTGGCTTTAGTAACCGTTACAGCCAACCTTTTTGGCGGTCATTCTTCTCCTTATCGATGCAAAATGTCGGGTAACGAACTCGAGGCGGATGTCATCGTCATAGGCGGCGGAGCGGCAGGCTGCATATTGATGAGCGAGCTATCAGCGAAAGGCCAGTTTTCAGTGATAGGAATAGAGGGAGGGGAAAATTTAACAGCTGATCCGGCAATCGAGGCTGTGGGCCTCCCGGCATTGCTATTGGCCGGGACGGGAAAGTACAAGTATTTTTGGCCTGGATGGAATCAAACCGTACCCATGCCAGGACTCAATGGGCGGACAAGCGATTGGACAACAGGAATGGTGTTGGGCGGCGGCGCATCGATTAACGGACTATACTATGGCAGAGGATCTAACGCCATGTACTCCCATTGGGAAGAGATTTCCGGCAGCAGCAATTGGAGCCTGGGCAATATCCTGGCAACTTTTAAGACTCTTGAGAACTACCAGGGTTTGACAATCACGCCAGGCGCACGAGGGACCAACGGCCCTCTTAGTGTGTTACAGACGCCGACTATATCCCTGTTAACATCAACGGTGCTCGTGCCTGCATCGCAGACGGCGTTTCCCGGAATTCCAGTTGTGGACGACTATAATGATCCCAGTGTGCAGAATTGCATAGCCCCTCAATCTCAGTGGTTTATTGATCCTACAGGCACCAAGCGCGCAAGTAGCGCGACAGCCTATTTAAATAGTTCTGTGATGACGCCGGAAGGTCAAGGTGTGAATGGACACAAACTGTTTATGCTTTTCGATGCGGTAGCTGTTAAAATCATATTCGACAAGCATGGGCGCGCCACAAAAGTACAATATATGCAGGACGGCCAACTCTTGGAAGCGCGAGCTCGGAAGGCCGTTGTTTTGTCGGGAGGCATCAACAGTAGCAAGCTGCTGCAGCTCTCTGGCATAGGTCCGAAGGAGGTCTTAAAGAATGCGGGGATTAAGCCCGTTTTCATCAATGAGAACGTAGGAAAACACCTTCAAAACCATCCGCTCATCTTCATTACAATGCTAGCTCCCGCAGCTAGTGGTATACCTCTTGGAGCGCCGTATGCATTTACGATCAATAGCGTCTACTTGCCAGCCAAGGGCGGTAGTGCAAGCGATCCCCGCATGCTGCAGATGCTGTTCGAATACGTACCGGGGGCAGTACCTCTATTGCTCATTGGATTTGATCTTTTGACTCCAGTGAGCGAGGGTAGTGTCATGATCCAAAGTGACAACCCATTTCAAATAGCCGCAGCGGACGACGGCTTTTACCAAGATCCTGTCGACCTGAACAACATGAAGGATGCTGTGCAGGTCTATATTAAAGATCTGATCAATGCACTATTGCCTTATGGCTGTATTCCCTTTCCAACAGACCCGATCGTCGGAGTCATCGCTCAAGGCTATAGTGACGATTCGGTTATCCAGTACATAAAAAATAACAGCAATCTTTCATTGGATGTGCACCACTTTGTATCGCACTGTAAAATGGCTCCTCTGCATGCCGGAGGTGTGGTCGATGGCGACATGCGCGTCCATGGGACAAAGAACGTTTATGTAGCCGATAACTCGATCTGTCCGGTGATTCCCGATATCAATACGGCAGCATCGGCAATGATGATCGGATTGCGGGCTAGCGAAATTCTGAAACCTATCTTGCACAAGGAAAAATCAAAATGAGGGCATCCATGGAAAAAAACATTCTGCTGCTTTTGATCTCATCCTTATTTTGCATGGCAGCTCATGCGCAAGGTCAAGAACTGTATGCTAAAGACATCAGCTATGCTGATAGGACGAACTCCTATTTTAAGATTTTGGACACTCCTGTTTCTTTGCACAACACTGCAAACGAAGAAAACAAGTCCACTGCACGTGCTGATGCGCAAACTCAAGCGCCGAGTGTTAAAGAAAAGCGCTGTCCTGATGGGATGAATTTCTATACCAGGATTTTTGGCGGTGTTAATTTCTTGCAGAACACGAACACCAATGGAAACAAATTCTCATATGAGCCTGGGTATGTTTTTGCAGGTTCCTTGGGTTATAGTTGGCGTTATTATGGTTTGCGCGTGGAAGCGGAATATGCGTTTAGAAGGAATGCGATAAAAAAAATCCATTTCATTACACAAGGCTCTTCCGCGAATGGACATTTCCAAACCTCCTCGTATATGGCCAACCTATTATGGGATATGCCTCTATGCGCGTGGGGGTGTCCGCGCTGCAAGTTCATCCCTTTTATTGGAGCTGGCATTGGCTATGATTTCAAAAAAGTGCATTCCTCAAATTCTCGGGTTGATTTTCACCAAAAGTTCAACCATTTTTCTTGGCAAGCGATGGCGGGAGTATCCTATCCGATTTTCCGCCATGCAGAGCTTTCTTTGGAATACAAGTTCCATCAGGGAGGCTGCCATTTCTATAATCACGCCCTTGGACTTGGGCTCATGTATAAATTTGGCTTCATCAAGTAGGAGAAGGCCGCATGGGCTCTGTTCTTGATATTGAAGATGAACGTGCTTTTGATGTGGTTATAATTAACTATGCACCTATTTATTATCCCAGGCAATCCTCCAGCGCTCTATTTTTATGAATTGTGGGCTGAAGAGATCCAGCGTGAGCATGGAAAGTGTTCTGTGTACATATCGCCCTACCCGCAGCTTCCCAATAGTGACGATTCTTCTAGATATTTGAGCGATACAGCGCTCATTCATGGGCAGCAGCTTTTAAATTTTCATCAAGTAGCTAAAAAAAAGGTTGTTATTATCGGGCATTCCCTCGGAGCTTGGATGGCCCTTGAGCTGCTTAAAGAACATGATGAAATCATTGAAAACTGTTTTTTACTCTATCCTTTCTTGCTAAGGCCAAGTTTAAAGGGGAGGGCCATTTTGAAATCAATGCGGCACCTTTACCGGGTTCCGTTCATTGAAGATTTATTATTAGGTTCCCGCGGTATTCTGGAGAGGTTCTTTGAAGACTTAAGATATGTAACGGATGAAGAGTTAT
>JAFEGV010000118.1 GCA_018239665.1 Verrucomicrobiota bacterium
GGACGTAATTTCTTCATCAGCCGTTATTTGACTTTAAGACCGCACTTTGGTCTAAAGTTCGGTTGGATCGACCAAGACTATCATGTCAAAGTCGATGATTTCTCAGTATTCGCAGCTTTGCAATCAACAGCAGGAGCAACAATTGGGATTGTTCCTCCGTCGGAAGGCTCTGCCAAGATGGACCAGGACTTCTTCGGCGTTGGTATCCGCACAGGTTTAGATGCTGTATGGTATTTCACTAAGCATTGGGGACTTTACGGCGACTTCGCCATCAGCGCTATGTGGAGTGATTTCCATTCTAAGCGTGAAGACCATATTGCCTCTAACGCGTTTGCTAAAGTTGAATGCCTTGATTTCAAGCGCACGCTCACAACGCTGACAGAAGTGTTGGAACTGGGCCTCGGTTTCCGTTACGACTGCACATTCTTCCTTGGCGACTACGAGTTCTATCTCCAAGCCGGATGGGAAGAGCAAATTTGGTTCAACCAGAACCAATTCCTCGATACAGTCGACACAAGGACCGGAAACTTGACTTTCCATGGTTTAACCGTGAAAGCCGGACTGATGTTCTAATCGGTGTTAACGCCCGTTAACTTCGATAACAAAAACCCTCTCCTTCCGGAGAGGGTTTTTCTTTTGGATGAAAATCAAAAAATCATCATAATGAGGGAATTGCAAAACTCATTTGCCCGTTAAAATCGCCCTTTTTAGCCTGTTTGTGCCCATTCTCCTCATCCGACCCACTAGGGGGCGGCCTCGTCGAATGGAACGTGGCTGCTATGCTGCCACTCGCAAACAACCTCAAAATCATCGATTTTTTCGGGCATAGCAGGTTTGCAACTCCCTCATAATCTCAATTTTTCCATGAGGTACCATGATGATCGCAGCACGCCCAAAATCAGAAGAGATCTACGCAGCTTCCCTTAAACGGATGCCAGGCGGCGTCAACTCACCCGTCCGGGCCTTTAAAGGTTTTGACATGACCCCTATGGTCGTTGAAAGGGGGAAAGGGGACACGATCTGGGACGTTGATGGAAACGCTTACATCGACTATTGCTTGAGCTGGGGGCCGTTAATCCTTGGGCACGCCCATCCTGCTGTTGTGAAGCGCGCCTGCGAGCAGATGGAGCGGGGCTCTTCTTTCGGCATCGCCACACCTTACGAATTTCTGCTCGCTGAAAAGATCAACGCGCACCTCCCCACCATGGAGAAGCTCCGCTTTGTCTCTTCGGGCAGCGAAGCGACCATGAGCGCCATCCGCTTAGCCCGCGGCTTCACCGGACGCAATACCCTTGTCAAGTTCAGCGGCCATTACCACGGCCATTCCGATTGCCTTCTCATTCAAGCGGGATCGGGCGTCACCCACCTTCCTAAGGCAACCTCCAAAGGGATACCCGACTCGGTCATTCAGCACACCGTCTGCTTGCCCTTCAATGATCTGGCTGCATGCCGCAGCTACATCCGCAACCATCCCGACATTGCCGCTGTCATCCTCGAGCCTGTCGCCGGCAACATGGGCGTCGTCCCGGCCGAGCAAGAGTTCGTCGACATGCTCCGCGAAGAGACCGCCGCTTGCGGCGCCCTTCTCATCTTTGACGAAGTGATCACCGGTTTCCGCGTCGGACTAAGGGGAGCGCAAGAGTATTATCGGATCAAGCCAGATCTGACCTGCCTTGGCAAAGTGATCGGCGGAGGATATCCCGTAGCAGCCTTCGGAGGAAGAAAAGAGATCATGGACATGATCGCGCCGCTCGGGGCTGTCTATCAAGGGGGAACCCTTTCGGGCAATCCTGTCGCCATGTGCGCAGGCCTTGAAACGCTCTCCCATGTCGAGCAAGAAGGATTTTATGAGAATTTGGAGAAAAAGACCCGCCTGCTCACCGATCCGATCGAGCATTACCTCGAACAGAACAATGTTCCCGCCCTCCTAACGCGAGTAGGCTCGATGTTCACCCTCTTTTTTGGCGTGACGGAGGTCAAGGGAAGAGAAGACCTGGCTCAGTTAGACGAAGCTAAATTTAAGGGGTTTTTCCAGTATCTCTTTGAAAGGGGGATCTACGCGCCGCCATCGGCCTACGAAGCGTGGTTTGTCTCGAGCGCACATACAGAGGAAAACCTCCTCTATACGCGCGATACGGTCCTAGCGTTCCTTAAGAACCAATGCTGAAGTGTTTTAAACACTCTTCGCAATCTTGAAGCTCTTTGAGCTCTGATTCCAGTTCAGGGAAATGTTGGAGGCGGTAGCTGTTCAAGACCTCGTTGAGGTTCTTATTCGATCCGGACAGATCATCGACGGCCGCATCGATCTTGTCCTGAGGGATCCCTTTCTTTTCTGCCAAGTGGCGGACAAAAGCGTGCAGATCGGAGATCTTCTGCTTGATCCGGCCTTCTTTCGTCAGCTTTCTATTGGCATTCGTCTCGGCCCACAACTTTTTGACTTTAGGAACGGAATCTAACACGGGAGCCTCTGCGCCTGCCTCCTTTTTAGCCACGGGAGCGTTCGGCCTTAAGAAACGGGAAGAGATCTCTTCGATCTTATCAGTGTCGACCTCAGGAGCGTCTGCATTGAGGACCTCCTCGCCATTGTCTTGGTTCTGAGCGACCACTTTTTTGCCTTTGATCTCGAACACGACGCGCTCAAGCAGGGGATTGTCCAAGTCGTCTTCTTCCACTTCATGCGTAGCAAACTTCTCGCCCAAACACTTCAAGATCTGTCCAATGCTCTCAGGAGTTCCCTTGACGTGCAGGGGAGTGACGCATTCATTGGTTTGATTGGTGAACTTGGCCGTGACGGCGTAGTGTCCTTCCTGCGATTCCGGCTGGATCGATAGGATCTCGCAGTTTTTCTGCACTGAAACAGGGAATTCTGACTTGACCATAGTTTCTGTTTCCAATTTTATATAGTTAGTTCATTCTAATAATTATTATATATCAAAGATATTTAAAGTTAAATGATTTAGTTGAATTTTTAGTACGCATTAAATTAGATCGTCAAGGTTCATAAAATGAATGAGTTGCGGAAAACTGATTGTAGGTTTATTCCAACAAGTGAAGAACGTCATTCGTGCCGGATTTTACAAGTCCTTAATGATTAATATGATAGTGAGATCGTTATTCCTGGAATATTCTAAAGTGCTTAGTATCAGTATGAAATGTGTTTATCAACGAGGAGTTTTACGATAACGGACCTGATTGGTTATTAAGTTGTTAGTGATAGGTTAATGTTTTTAATCTTAATTATTTATATTTTGTTAATAGTTGTTTAATTTTTAGTTAAAAATGATATAATTTTGTTTATAAAACATGATGGGTGTTATGTCGTTAAATCAAGTTCAGTCCAATCCCTTTCAACAATATTGGATGAATCAATTCAAGGAAGGGGAATCCTTAGATGACCTGACCGATCGGTTGCAAAAGCTATTCGATAAAACTGCCGAAAAGCAATTTCACGGCCATGACAGCAATACTCATTCTTGGTTTGAAAGGACAATTAATCAAGCAATTGACGCAAAAAAGGCCTATTATTCAGATACTGCAACTGGTCAAATTTCATCTGTTTTTCAGGGTATAGCTAAAACCTTTTTTGGATGCGGTGGATACATGACACCTCTTGAGCGTGCGGAAGCATTCGCACAAATGGTTAGTCAGTCTAATCCAATTGAACATCTCAATCCAGAGGTTGATAAAGAGCTTAATCCGGCGGTTCCAGGTGAATTTAAGTTAACTCAAACATCTCTCTTAGATGCATCTCTTTTCTTTGAACTTCACAAAGAACAAATGCTTGATCTTGCAAGCTCGGAAAATAAGGGACTTTGTCTTAACGTTCCTGGAGAAGAGAATGCTTCCTTTTACGTATTCCCGAATGGACATTGCTACCTTGTCTCAACAACAAAAGGGAGAGGAGGAAATTGCATTGGAACAGGGGCATCAAAAGAAGTTTATCGTGCTTACGACCTCGTGAACAAAAAGGTCGTGGCTTGTATGACTTCAAAAACGGAAGCTTTGGGCGACGAGCTAAGCATTGAAGAAATTGCGCAAAACCGTTCTTTAGTAATCAATGATTATAAAGCGCTGAAACAATTTGATGGTCAAAGAGGTATTCTTCAGGTGCGCGATGGATTTGTTCAGAATGGGAGCGCAATATTCTTTTCCGATTATTATAACGAAGGAAACCTTCTTCAATTTATGACAAGAGAAGGCGGAAATTTAACGCCTGAACAAAAGCTTCACTTAATGACCCAAATCCTTCAAGGCATGCAAGTTGTCCACAAGATGGGATATCTCCACCGCGATTTAAAAGATGCAAATATTTTGATTCGAAGAGTGGAAGGAAAGCAAGAAGGTGATAAGGATCTTTATGAAGCAGTTATTATCGACTTCGATCGTTGTTGCAAAGCGGATGATCAATCAGCGCGTGAAGAAGTTGCTGCTAGTAAAAAGTATTGGCCTCCAGAGTATGCAAAAATTATCGTCCAAAATGAAGAAGTGCCTGTTAAGCATCCCGACATAGCAGAAGTTACAACGGATAAAATGGATGTTTGGGCGCTTGGGATTGTCTTGTTTGAAATGCATTATGGCTCAGACAAATTTCCCTGGAATGGTATGCCTCAGAGCGCGATGCCAGAAAAAATTTCAAAATTAGAAGAAGATTGGTTTAAAGATTTATTTAAAGTAGGAGCCGACGATGCAATGGGACTTGTAATCCAACAAATGCTTCAAGTTGACCCTGCGAAACGAATTAGCTTAGCTGACGCTATTTCTCAACTTCAACCAAAGAGA
>JAFEGV010000119.1 GCA_018239665.1 Verrucomicrobiota bacterium
GCTGTTCGCTTCAAGGCAAGTAGCGCCAGCAACAGAAAGTGCGCTCAACGACTTCCCGATCAAAGCATTGACTTGCGGAAGATCGTAAATGAAATAACGGGAAAACCCTTGAAGAGCGGAAAGGATGTAGCATTGCCCTCCAAAACCGCCTCCAATCTCCACAATTTTCGCATCTGCGGGCAAGTCAAACAGATGGCGGATATGATCGGCGATCACAATATAGCGCAATGTCGTTGCCGAAAAATCTCCAAGACCGGGGTATTGGCTCCTGAATGGATTTCCAATCCGATCTAATTTCCGAAATTCTTCTAATCGGGCAACAACGTCATCGCCTGAGCTCAGGATCTTCTCTGCAAATCGATTGCCATCAAAGATCTCCAAGGCATGGGAATATTCTGGAAAGGAGCGGAAAAAATGAAAATAGAAAGGATCGTTTACCGCTTTCTCACACATGTCCAAATATGTAGAATCGGAACCTGTAATGCTCTGCATGGCCTGCAATTGAAAGCCGGAGCACAACAAACAGACCGCAATCCAAAACCGCTTCATCATGACCTCCAAATTGTAAAGGAGGTAAGAATTAGCAAAGTTCCATTTCTTGGAAAGATCTTTTTTGCACAGAGTTATACCGAAACAACTTGAAAACTTGGTTTTTGACTGTGTCGGGCAGTCACTAACTTTGAACCCATCTCCATCGCCCAACTTATTCAAGTTGAGCCGCTTCTATGCTGGCTGCGAATACACGAGAAGGTCCGGTGGACCTTCGCAGTGAGGAGCAGGTGAAGCGGTCTTGACCGCGAACTGGTCTTCATTCTTAGCAGGTGAAGCGGTCTTGACCGCGAACTGGTCTTATCAAACTCCCAATTTTTCAAGTTGTATCGGTATTAAAGCTTCAGCAATTTTTTCTTTTGCAGCAGGCTGCGGCTCGATCAGAGGAAGGCGCATCGAGGCCCTGCATTTACCCATGACGCTCAATGCATACTTGACGCACTGCGGATTGGTTTCCAGGACCATTGCCTTAACAATGGGATAGAGCTGCCGGTAGAGCGCTCTCCCCTCGGCAATCTTGCCTTGGAGCAACAAAGATAGGCATTGCTTCCAAAGGCGCGGAATGACATTGGCAACGATCGAAATAACGCCGGCGCCGCCGCTTGCAAGAATTGGAACGGCAAGGGAATCGTCGCTCGACAAAAGAGGCAGATCGGAGGCCTGAATAAAATCGAGGATGTAGTCGAGGTCGCCGGAGCCATCTTTAATGCTGACGACCGAGTCGAGTTCGGCGATCGCGGCAAGGGTTTTCACGGGCGGTTTGATCCCGGTTCTTCCCGGATGGTTATAGGCAATAATGGGAAGTTCAACCTTGTTCAATTCTTGAAAATGCAGGAAACAACCTTCGGGAGTTGGGCGGTTGTAATAGGGAAAGATCACCAAACAGCCGTCAGCGCCGGCAGCTTGCGCTTCCTCCGTCATAGCAATCGTGTGCCGCGTATTATAGCTCCCCGTTCCTGCAATGATCGGAATACGCCCTTTTGAACAATTCACTCCTAGCCGAATGATCCCAATCTGCTCTTCATGGCTCAAGCAAGGAGCTTCCCCTGTTGTTCCACAGAGGACGATCCCGTCTGTGCCCTCTTCAATGTGCCATTCGATGAGCTTCGCAATCGATTCTTCATCCACGCGATCATCTTCCATAAATGGCGTCGGCAATGCTGCAATCGATCCTCTAAACATAAATCCTCATTTTATGAGCGCATTATTCTGCGTCTTGCCATGAGCAAGACAAAACCGCACACGACTGACATCAAAGCTCCCACGTAGAGGGGAAGCGTCATTGTTTTCGCAGCCAAGACTCCGCCAAAAATACCTGTTAAAAATTCCGCAAGAACTTGGACCGATGTCAAGGTTCCCAACGCCTGCCCTTGGAACTCTTTTGAAGCTTCATTGGAAATGACTAACGAGCCATTGGTAATTGTGACCGCTAAAAATAGACCGATGGGAGGAATCGTGATGATCAAAGCATACGGATTAGTCGGTAAAATACAAACGATAAAGGAAATGGCGAGGAGAAAAGAAAAAATAGCAAGGGACTTCACAGGTTTGAACCGACGGGCAAGAGGGGGGATAAGAAGGATAACGCCGACCCCGATCATCAAGGCATCATAGACCATGACATATCCAAGCTGAGCCGCGGTGAAATTGAACGTCCTTTCTAAAAAAACGGGAAGGAATCGGAAAAAGGAAAAGTATCCAATCGCTAGAAAAAAGTTAGCGACATAGTAAATTTTCAATCCCTTTCTTTTGAACCCGGCCCAGACCGATTTGAAAAATTGCCATTCTTTGCTCGCTTGAGGCTTTAGCGTTTCTTTCGAATACTTAAAGATCACCACCATTCCGATGACGGTCATGCACGCAGCCACCCAAAATGGCGTTGCAAACGTGAACCAGCTGACCACGCTGGAATCAGCGAGCTGGCCTCCCATCAATGGTCCAATGATAAAACCTAAAGAAATGAAGATATTGATCCATCCAAAATGGACAGCCTTCTCTTCATGACGCCCCTCTTCATGGGTTAAGTCCGCAATGACAGACTGGGCGATCGTGACGTTCCCCTCGCAAAACCCGCAAAAGGCAAGCCCGAAAAACATCCCGGCAACCGATTGAGCTGAAACAGATGCGGCTGTGATCAAATAACCAAGCGTCGTGCCAGCCAGAGAATAAAGGATGACTTTCTTTCTTCCATACCGATCGGAAAGATGGCCCAAAAAAGGCGAACCGAAAAACTGGCCGAACGGAAAGCTCGCCATCACCAAGCCCAAGAGAAGCATCTTGATCTTTAGATCATAATGCGGAGGGAAAATCGATCTGTCGGGATCCAAAAACATTTCGGGCAAGATCGGCAAAGGCAAGGAAAATCCGATATAGGCAAACAAGATAACGATGGCATAGGGAAGAAGAACGCGGCGGGTCTTCGAACGCATAGGAGGTCTTTTTGTTGTTACCAAACCTCATTATAAGCACGAGAGATCTTTTTATTCCCAGAGAGATTCAAAATTTAGAAATGCACCTAGGCTGCGGATACACGAGAAGATCCGGTGGATCTTCGCAGTGAGGAGCAGGTGAAGCGGTCTTGACCGCGAACTGGTCTTGGATGAATTTATTTTGAGAATAATGAGGCTGCGAAATTTGCAGCCTCACAAGCCAGACTAGCTATAGTTGCAAGCGCGTGTGTGGACGCGGTCATTCTCCGCAAAACACTCAAGCGTTTCTTTCCATTCGTCAGCTGCAACGATAAATTCGTTGAGATGCTGGCGGAAAGGGATGTATTTACCGACGGGCATTTCGACTTCATTGACCAGATAGACAGATTGGGTCAATGCATCGAGTTTGAGATAGGCCCCACGATATTGCCAGCGCAAAAACTCTGCGCTAGCTAAACAGTCCTGAACACTTGGCGGGAGGTACCCGCTCGAATGAAACACCTTTGTAAACATACTCCATCGATTTTTCCTTTTTAAAGCCTCGATGAAAATCAAATGATCATTCACGACAACACGCGCCTTTTTCTTGCTGGCCATTTGGCTCATCGCAATCAAAAAGGCATTATATGACATTTTGTATAACCTTATATTTAGACACGCTTTGGACGCGAAACTAATTATACTGTTAAATGAAGGATAAATCAACTAAATTAGAAACTGTAATTAATTGAAATACAATTATAAAATATCGCCCCACTCCGATTTGCGAGCGCGTCGATATTCATCTTTTGATTTTCGAGATATTGTTACATTCTGCACACCGTTTGCAGAACATAATTTCAAATTGACATAGCCGTTATTTTTTTGAGGGCGTGTCAAAATTCTAGCTTGAACCTCAGGAACTTTTTCACGTGAAAAAATCAAATAGCTAAATTTTTCATCCTCATAATTCATCGTTGCATTTTTGATTTGACGGTGGATCGATGTCCGTTCAACGCGCGCTGCGAAATGGCACCAGTCGGAGCCTTGCATAGGACAAGTTTGAGAATGCGGACAGGGAGCTACCAAATGGCCGCCTTGTTCTAATAATATTTCCCTCATCCTCCGGATCATCCCAAATCCCCTCGGCGTTCCGGGTTCTATGACAATAAGAAATTTTCGAGCGGCTTTCCACATTGCCAAAAGAGTTTTTTGCCAATCTGATTCTTGAAATTCACCCAAAGAAAACGAGGCAAGGACCAGGTCATGGGAAGGAAAAGATTCGGCCATAGCGGCGTCGCAGACCTCCCATTTCACGTCGATTTCTGATCGATTGCCATATAATTCCTTGCCCAGGCGGATGAACCCCGGGTCTTTTTCTAAGAGGGTAACCCATTTCAGCGAAGGGGCGAATATCTCTCTTAAAGCCCAAAGGCCGGTTCCCGGGCCTGCGCCAACATCCAGGGCGCTCTCCACTAATAAGGACGGCGTTCTAAATGAGAGTTCCCTAAGTGCTTGAACGATCGTAGCATAGGTAGCAGGCATTCTGACTGATATATATGCAAGCTTCTGAGAATCAGTGATTAAAGGAGAACTTTCCTTTGAACCGATATCCTTATATTGGGCCGAAAGAACATTAGAATGCCGTTTAAGGTCATTTATTGAAGTATTAGCAATTTTCTTATCAATTTCTAATTTTAATTCTTCTGGAATTTGCATATATTTAAATTAAAATATTCTTTACAATTTAAAATTCAAAACTAATGTGATATAATAACAACCAAATTAATTTAACA
>JAFEGV010000011.1 GCA_018239665.1 Verrucomicrobiota bacterium
CGGCTTTTATGGACTGCTGAGCATCGGAGGCGAAGTAGGTTCCGGCTATCTGTCTTGCGAGCCGCAAGTTCGCTTCGGCAGGCTATTTTAAATTGTAATCTTTTAGTGTGATGGCATTGGCCGCTTTTGTCGTCCGTTTAAGGCCCAACTTTTTGAAATAGAGGATCACTTTTGCAGGCAAGAGCGATCCGATCCGGTTGACCCAATTGCTGTAGGAAGAGCTCTTCATGATGCGTGCGCTCATCTTTGCCAAAGCCTGGTTTTTAGCGGCAAACGGCCGCATTAATTGTTCATAACTGGAAAAGGCGTTCTTGTAATCGCCTTGGGCCTCTGCAAGCTCGCCAGCAAGGACATAGGCTCCGGCAATCGCTATGCTGGTCCCCTGGCCCGACATAGGCGTCGCAGAATAGGCGGCATCTCCAACTAGCGCCACTCGCCCCTTCGACCAGCTGGGCATATGGATTTGCACCATCGAATCAAAATAAAAATCGGGACTCTCTTTCATCGCGGAAAGAATGCTCGTCATTTCCCATCCCGAGTCTGCAAACACTTTTTCGATCACTCTTTTTTGTTCCAGAGGATCTCGAGAGCGAAATGGCTCTTCCAGGGAAAAAGCAATGGCCACTTTTGCATTGGTGTCGTTCCGGTCCCGATACACATTCACAAATCTCTGGGGAGAATGATACTCGATCTCGCAAGCTGTCAAGTCCAGGAAGTTCGGAATGGAAAAAACAGAAACGTAGACTCCAAATTCTTTCGAGAAATTGGACTCATCCCCGAAGACCAGCCTTCTCACTGCGGAATGCAGCCCGTCCGCACCTATCACGAGATCGAAAGTGCGGGAGCCGCTTTTCTCAAACTCGACATGGACGCCGTCTAAGTTCTCTGTCAATCGGACGATCGAATCGCCATAGAGGCATTCCACATCTTCAATTGCCTCTTTCATGATCACACAGAGATTGCCCCGCATGATCTCAAGGTCGACCCCTTCCAAACGCGTGCCGCAAAGATCGGCGCTCATCTCTGTCACCTGATTGCCTTGCTTATCGACACAAATTGCATGATCGATGGCGGTCCTTTGATCTACGATCGCCGAATAGATGCCCATCCGTTTCAGGATGTCCAGAGCGACGCCTCTAAGATCGATCTTGTACCCTCCCGTCCGCAAAGAGGGGTGTTTTTCAATCAGCGTAGGAGTGAACCCCTGTTTTTTAAGCCAATAGGCCAGTGTAAGTCCCGCAACCCCGGCGCCGGAAATCAGAACATGTCTATTTTTCATATTTACTCCTTTAGAATCGATATCCTAGCGTGGTGATGCACCCGGAATAATCTTTAGAGGCTTTTGATCCGTGAAGATACAAATTAAAAGGTTCCAAACGCAAGTCCCAGTGCCGATCGCGTCCGAAACGAAAGGTAATGGGAACTCCAACTTGAGTTCCAATCACGTAAGATCCCCAATTAAAGTGCTTTTTGCTCACGGGAGAGCCCATTAAGATCTTGGCATTCAACCCCAGGTTGAAGATAGACGTGAACTCATGGGTATACAGAAAGCCTGCCGTTCCATAAGCAATGCCAGGTCTGTGATGCAACTGCAATGGATGGTGGCGGACATGAAAGTCTTCAACATAGCCGGCTCCGGCAAAAGGGGTCAGATGGTCCCTTTGATTAAAGAAAAAGTTATATCCCATGCGCAGTTCGGTATTGAGCAACACATGGTTCTTATCGCTCCCGACAAGAAAAGCTTCCGCTCCAACATAAAAGGCGTCGTTTTTGATTCTCTCATAACACTGGTGAAAAGGGATGAACATCACGGCTCGGTTATTGTATTGGACAAACTGTGTAGCCTCGCTTGTATCCGCTTGGGCAAGTAATGGCATCGAGATCAAAAAAGGGATCAATTTTAAATATTTAATTTTCACTTGCAGACTCCTGGTTATATACCGAAATAACCAGAAGAATCGGTTTCTGCCTGTGTCGCTAGCCACTGAATTTGAGTCCGCCTCCATCGCCCAACTTATTCAAGTTGAGCTGTTTCGGCGCCGGTATCCCCTGCCTCAAATTCAGGGCAGCTCCTTGGCATATTCCCGATTCTTCAGGTTATTTCGGTATAGTCAATATAAGTTCCTCAAAGAAAAGAGAGTATACAAAACCGACCGACGGTCGGTCAACAGCAAAATAGGTTGACCGGGGGCGATTCCGCCCTATAATTAGGACAATTCAAGAGGTAGGTCCATGGTCAGAACTGTAAAAAAGTCTGCGGAACGCAGAGCTGATATTGTGAAGGCGGCCCGGCGGCTCTTCAAAACTAAAGAATATGAAAAGGCCACCATGCAAGATGTGATGGACGCCTTAGGGATCGCTAAAGGGACGATCTACCACTACTTCAAGTCCAAGGAAGACCTTCTCGAAGCGGTCATCGAAGATATCGTGGAGCAAAATATCCAACAGATGCAGGCTTTGGTCAAGGATGCAAAAGGAGACGCTTTGCAAAAGATGAGGCTTTTGATCAACGCCGGCCGGATGGCGTCAGACAACCAATCGATTTTAGATTATCTTCATAAGCCTGGCAATTATGCCCTGCACACCCGCCTTCTTGCAGCTGTTTTGATCAAGCAAGCGCCTCTTTACGCAGAAGTGATTAGGCAGGGCTGCAATGAAGGGATTTTCAAGACGGGATCGCCTCTTGAATGCGCCGAGTTCATCCTCTCCGGCGTCCAATTTCTCACTGACGTCGGAATTTATCCTTGGACACAAGAAGATTTAAGCCGGCGCATGCAAGCTTTTCCCAAATTGATCGAGCAGCAGCTGTCAGCTCCTGCAGGATCGTTTCAGTTCCTTATCGATTAAATTAAAAGCGGAACTCAATGCCGGCATTCAGGCCTTGCGCCCAAAATGTCGACGATTTGAAAGGAACTTTTGGCCGATGCGGCCCTTGCGGCACAGGGGCAGGTTCCGACTGCCCTCCAAAAGGAACAGGCCCCGGCCCGATGCCGACGGTTGCCCTGGAAGCATCGGCAAGTGCCGTGCGGGTCGAGTTGATCTTCCGATCGATTTGCTTTCCTGGCCGCAGCATTTTGCTGATCCACAAAAAAGTGTAGCCGACGTGGACTTCAACATGTTTGGTCAGATCAAAGCCGGTCTGAACCTTTGACTCAAAGCCCCAGGCCATCGGATTTTTATGATGAGAGCCGCGATTGCCCGGCTCTGCGAAAATGCCTCCATGCAATGTCTTATTCTCCGTCCCTTTAGTCAGAAAAAAGACATTCCCGCCGCTTGACTTGCTGGAACCTTCGACGTTCACTTTTTGTAGCACAGCGCCCAATGCACCTTTGAGGTTTGCCTCCAAATACCATCGTTTTGTTTGGTAGCATGCATCGATCTTCAATTGCCCTGCCAGAAAATCGTTGGCCGTTTCAAAACGGTCTGCGATGTTGTAAAAAGCGTTTCCGAAAGAAGAGTGGGCAGCAGCATGGGTCTTGCCTTTAAAGTTGAGCTTTTCATGAAGCTGAACCCAGCAGAATCCCCCTAGCCACTTCAATTGAAAGCTCTTGTTGTCGACCATCCGATAGATTGCGTTCAATTCAGCGCCTTGAAGCCGGCTTTTCAGCTGCAACCTAAATTTTCCTAAAAAACCAGGATCGTTATCGATGGGGCCGGGCAATATGAAAATCGTTTCGCCGGGAACTCCGTTCAAGCCAAAAACACCGCTGACATCGAAGATAGGGACGGCGTAATTAGCAGAGCCTGGGCTGCCGGAAGTGTTCACAGATTTGGATTCGGAAACCGTGGGCAGCAGGAAATAACCGCCTTCGATCCCGATGTTGCGCCTAATCCACAATCCGGCATCGACCTGAAAACCTTGCATCAATCCCATGTCGATCGACTTTTTTCCAAGGACAGTGCGTGTATGCGGCTGTCCGATCGCTCCGGGAAGAGGATCGTCAAAAGAAGCTTTAGTGACAAGGGGAACCGGGTTGGGATTGTCTTTTATGAACCATAGGAGATAGTCGGCATCGACCCAATATTTGTCCTTTGCGTGTGCACACGCAGGTCTTAAAAGGAGCAAAGCCAGCAAAAGGTATTTCCACATATCAATCATTCCCTATTAGAGCCAGAGCTTGATCTTCTACAGTCATCAGCAGAAGCAGTACATTAAAAATTTCCTTACTCTATCACTTCAACGATTTATTAACGATATTCAGTATGCACAAAGATATCCCGAAACAACTTGAATGGTTTATTTAAAAACAAAAAATTAACGTTTTAATTAAATGAAAAACAGATTAAAATTTTACCTAAAAAAACAGGAAAAAGTTCTATGTCTGTAAAAATTTCATTAGCATCAAGCCCGTCATCCTTCTCGTCTTCCGGACAGGCAGGCGCTGAAGCGCAGTTAAAAGAAGTCCCTTCGATTTTGATCGGGTGCAGCGCCATGCGCGAAGTTCTGGCAGACACCTTTAGCGACCTTCACTTTATTATCGATGATCGTAGCGCTGCTGATTCAAGACAACTTGAATTTCCAAGAGACCAGGCAATCACACGCCTTGACGGTTCACAGCTCATCCCCTACTCCTTTATAAAAACACCATTAGAATTATCGTGGATCTGTCTTGCTCTTCTTCCGCCAAGCTCGAACCATTTCATTACTTCCCTTAGGTCTGCATATAGCACTGGGTTCGAAGGAGGCAATACAGCCTATTCTGTCAGTTTTTCAGAGCAGCATAACCTGCCCTATGAAAGGGGCTCTTCTTGCATAGAAGGGGGCAACTGTTTCCTGTTTATGGCAAACGAGGAACCTTGCGCCATCGTCGGCTGCCATAGCCAAGTGTTGAGCCTGCTCGCTTTAGAAGAACAGGGATACTTTGTAAGAAATCAGGAAGCTGTTCAGGAAACCGCAGACCAAGTAGCTCCATCCGATTGGGCAGTCAGGATGGCAAGGAATTGGCAATATCATCAAGAGCGGGAGCCAGTCGAATCTCTGAAAAGAATGAGACAATCTCTTTTTGGACAATTTATCGCTGCTCAAGACCCGGTATTGAAGGGAGAGCTGCAAGCTCAAATGGCAGCCATTGATCTGAAACTGAAACCTCTTGAACTGGTCAAGAAATGGAGCTCTGACTCTGCATATAAAAGAGACCTCCAAGCTACCATTCAAGAAGAAGATCGGATGAAATATTGTGCCGAAGCGAAACTGTTTGAAGCCAAATTGCAGCTGACAAAAACCGTCATGGCAAAAGAGCTGGGCGTGTCAGATCAGAACCTCGTGATCCTGCCTCAAAAGAAATTTCATCTTGATATGGAAATGTTCTTAGGGTCAGGGAGCGTCGTTTATGTCCATGACGAACGTTTAGCTCAAAAGGAACTGTCGGAGTTCAGGCATGGCTCAAGGCCATTTAAAGCGAAGGTTGAACATTATAGCACCGGTTCGAAGGCAAGGACGATTGCCGACCAGGAAAACAACGTGCAAATTGCTGGACTGCTATCTCAGATCGGCTGCAAGATGGTTCCTGTGCCCGGTCTTTTCGAATCAGATTCAGAACGTTCCCGAATCAATTTCTTCAATGGCTTAAGATTAGGCTCAAGGTTCATCACAAATCAAGCCCCGCAAGGATTTGAATGCCTTCAGGAAGCCTTTGAAGCGGCTGTCCGCTCTGTAAATCCCGATTTGCACATTTTCTTTGCAGGCGGATCCATCATCCAAGAAATATTGGAAACGGGCGCCGGCATCCATTGCATTACCCGAGAGATTCATTAACTGAAAAATTAATGCCCTTTTGATATATACACAAACAACCTGAAGAACCGGTATGTGTTTGCAGTAATTTACATCGAGGAAAATGGATGGTCCGATCTATTTTGGCGTTCTGTTTTTTCACCCTTAATCTTTGGGGAAGCCCCTCTTTGGACCAAATCAAAAATGAGCAGGACTATATTCTTCCCGAATATACTTTTCGCAATGGTCAGAAAATATCCAATCTTAAAATTCATTATGCCACGCTTGGAAAACCGCAAAAAAACAAAGAAGGCGTCATCACAAATGCGGTGTTATTGCTCCATTGGTCTGGGGGGAGCGGCGCCGATTTACTGACAGAAAGGTTCATGACCGAACTTTATGCTCCGGGAAAACCTTTGGACGCAAACCATTATTATTTGATTTTTCCAGATAGCCTAGGCAATGGCGGGTCTAGCAAGCCAAGCGATGGGCTGCGCGCTCAATTTCCCCATTACGGGTATCATGATATGGTTGAACTCCAGCATTTACTAATTACCCAAGAACTTAAGGTCTTTCATTTAAAGATGATCATTGGCACCTCCATGGGAGGAATGCATACTTGGCTTTGGACTGAAAAATTTCCTGATTTTATGGATGGGGCAATGCCGATTGTCAGTTTGCCAAAACATATTGAAGGAAGAAATTTGATTTGGAGGCAGGCCATTGCACAAGCGATTAAAAATGATCCTGAATGGAAAAATGGTAATTATCAACGGCAACCCTATAGCCTGACGGTGACCTGGCCTTTTGCAAAAATGCTTTTAGATGGCGTTCCGCATTTAGAAAAAACGGTCCCCGATACCTCAGCCGCTCATCAATTTATTAACCAAGCTAAGGATGAATCGAAAACAATCGATGCCAACAATCTCATGTATGTGCTTGAAGCTTCCGCAGACTATAAACCTGAAGATAAACTAGAATCGATCAAGGCGAAAGTCTATGCATTGGATTTTTCTGATGATCAGTTAGATCCTCCTGAGCTAGGAACCTTGGAAGATTTAATAAAACGTGTGAAACGTGGAAGAGCGACTATCCAACCTGGGACGCCAGACTCATTTGGTCATATGACAATGGCTCATCCGGAATTATGGGCCGAACATGTCAGTAAGTTTGTCCAATTTGTTGATCAAGACTAACTCAGTTTCTCCACAACAAGAAAAGCTGGGAGCAAGTTGGGTTATTACCTTCATTGCAGGCCGACGTTCCACGTCTTGATCTCGAGATATTCCCTTAAGCCCTCTCTTCCTCCTTCCCGGCCAATGCCGCTTTCCTTATAGCCTCCCATGGGGACCTCGTGAACATATCCGCGGCAGTCGTTGATTCCAACAAGCCCGGCTTCAAGCGCTCCTCCAACGCGATAGGCCCGAGAAAGATTTTGGGTAAAGAGATAGGCGGCAAGGCCGTAGGGAACGGCATTGGCGCGCCGAACAACCTCATCTTCTTGAGAAAATCGATAAAGGGGAACGACAGGTCCAAAAATCTCTTCGTTTGCCAAGCGTGCCTTATCGGAAACTTCTTCGACTAAGGAGATCGGCGCAAAAAACCCCTTTTGCTGGTTCGTTGGGATCTGGGTGATTTTGGCGCCTAGCATTTTTGCGTCGGTCAATAACTCTCCGATCCTTATTTTGGCTTTGGCCGTGATCAGAGGCCCAAGATGTGTTCCCGGTTCGGTGCCGGGCCCCATCTTAAGTTTTTGCATCGCTGCCCAAATCCTGTTTCGAAATTCTTCGTATATCGAGTCCTGAACGAAGATCCGGTTGGCGCAGATGCACGACTCCCCTCCGACCCGAAGCAATTTGATCGCAATGATCTGTTCAACGGCCAGGTCAAGATCGGCATCTTCGAACACGATGACCGGAGCGTTCCCGCCCAATTCCATCCCGGTGCGAAGGACCTTGCTGGCCGCATCGGCCATCAGTTTTTTCCCAACAGCTGTGCTGCCGGTGAAAGAGACCATCCGAATGGCAGGATGCTCAAAAAACGCCTTCGAGATCTCAGCTGCTCGGCTTGTCGGCAAGACGGACAATACTCCTTTAGGAAGGCCGGCTTCACCTAAAATCCTTGCGATGTGAAGAGCCGTAAGGGGCGTTTCGGGCGCAGGCTTGAGAACGACGGGGCAACCGGCTGCCAATGCAGGAGCGCACTTCCTCAAAATCATGTTGGCAGGAAAGTTCCACGGGACAATCGCTCCGACAACACCGATGGGCTCCAGGGTTGTGAAAAAGCGCCTTCCCGGCATGGGAGATGGAATGGTCTCGCCATAAGATCTCCTCCCCTCTTCGGCAAACCAGCGCAAGTATTCAGAAGAGAACAGCACCTCCTGCTTCGCCTCTTCAAGAGGCTTCCCGTTTTCCGAAGTGATGATCTCTGCAATTGCCGCCACTTCTTCCTTCATTCTGTAATAGGCCTTGAGCAAGATATCCGCACGCTTCACCGGAGGAGTGTTCTTCCACCCTTCAAAGCTCTTTTCTGCAAGATCGATGGCGCGCATCGCCTCGGCATATCCGGCGTCGCTCACTGAAGCGATCGTTTGTTCCGTAGCGGGATTGATCACTTCATATTGGGTCGGAAGAAGGACGTCTTCTCCGGCGAGAAAAATGGGGAGCTGCTTCATCTTAACTCTCTAAATTGCGTTAAAGACCGGGAACATATCAAGAAAGGTTATTTTTGACTTTTTGAAAGTTTACAAAGAAGGGAAAATGAAATAGCCCGAACTGAAATCGGGCTATTTCTTGGAGGACTTGCGATAGAGCTCGCTCTATTAATCAGCTAAGAGTTGGCTGGCCAGGTCTTTGGTCAGCTTGCCATCGACTGCGCTGTTAAGCTTCATGACGGCCTTCATGACCAAGCCCAGATCTTTTTTGGTCTTAGCTCCCGATTCGGCGATCGCCTGCTCGACCAGCCGCTTCGTTTCTTCGGCTGAAGGGGCTTTGGGTAAAAACTCTTCAACAATCTTGATCTCGCTTTTCAAAGACTCAGCCAGTTCAGGGCGGTTCACCGCGATCGCTTGCTCCAGGGCTTCCTGGAGGTTGCCAAAGTAGGTTTTGAACAGCTTGATCACTTCCGCATCAGGAAGAGTGCAGCGCGCGTCAACGGCCATAATTTTGGACTTGAGCATCCGCAATACGCCAAGACGAACTTGGTCCCGGCTTCTCATTGCGTCTTTGATGCCATCATTGAGTTGATCGATAATCGTCATAACACGTCCTTGTTTGGCCTTTATAATAGGAAGGCAGATCAATTTTTCCCAATTAATTTTGACGGCGCCTCTAAGAACTGGTCTGCTTTACCGTTCTGAGCGCCAGCAATCGATGAGATGGTCGTCGACGAGCCCCACCGCCTGCATGAAAGCGTAGATGATCTTAGAGCCGACAAATGTCATTCCCCGCTTCTTGAGGTCTTTTGAGAGGGCGTCGCTCTCTGGAGTCGAGCAAGGAATGTCCTTGAGGTGCCTGCGGCGCTTCACAATCGGTTTCCCATGGACAAAACTCCAGACATATTGATCGAACGATCCGAACTCTTTCTGAATCTCTAAAAACACTAGCGCGTTTCGACGGGCGGCATAAACTTTCAGCCGATTCCGGATAATCCCCTCGTTTTGGAGAAGTCCGTTGAGTTCTTTGTCGGTCATTTTGGCTACTTTGACAGGATCGAAACGATGGAAAGCTTTCCGATATTCTTCCCGTCTCTTAAGGATCGTTTCCCAACTGAGGCCGGCTTGGGCCCCTTCGAGGATCAGCATCTCGAACAGCTGCTGATCTTTGTGGACCGGAACGCCCCATTCCTTGTCGTGGTATTCCGCATAAAATTCCTTACCGGGGCCAGATCCGAAACATCGCGTTTTAGTGTTTTTCATGATTAAGAAGCCATTCCTTTCGTTTGATCCCTCCGCCATATCCTCCAAGCTCTCCATTGCTATTGATAACCCGGTGGCACGGGATGACAATAGCAAACTGGTTGGCCCCATTGGCCAATGCGACAGCGCGGAATGCAGAAGGTTTTCCGATAGCTAGCGCGATCTCTTTATACGACCGCGTTTCTCCGGAAGGTATTTTCTTTAGTTCTTCCCACACTCTTTTTTGGAATTCGGAGCCAACAGGAGCAAGAGGCGTTTTAAATTCTTGCAATTTGCCCGAGAAATATTCTACCAGCTCAGCCTCAATTTGTTGAATGGGCTTTGTCTTTCCGGGAATAATCGGAAGTTTTGTTTTCCTCCTCAGCTGCTCGATCTCCTTTTCCAATCCCCGCCGATCGACAAATTCAAGCAAATAGAGGGCCTTCTCGTCTGCGACTGCGAGCATCGGTCCCAAAGGGGTATCTATCCAAGATGCCTTCAAAACTTTATGCCCCTCGCTCTTCGATGGCGGCGTTCCCATAATCCTCGAGAACGCGTCCCTAAATCCGCTTCCCGACTCATAGCCGCTTGAAAGCTGGGCTTCGATCACGGCTTTTCCTTCCCGGATTTGTTTCATGGCCAGTCCCATTCTCCTTGCTCGGGCATAAGCGACAAAAGTCATCCCAAATCGCTTTTTAAATTGCCGCCTTGCAGTCGAAGCGTCTACGGAAAGTTTCTTAAAATCACTGTCTTTCCAGCGCTTTTCAGGATTCATTTCTACCGCCTCAACCAGAATTTGCACAAGTTTGGACACTACATTCGGATGGGACAGCGGCTTGCATCGCTTACAAGGGCGAAAGGATGCTAAAAGGGCCTCTTGGGCCGTTTCGAAAAATTCACAGTTCTCTATCTTCGGTTTTCTTGCGGGGCAAGTTGGACGGCAAAAGACTCCCGTCGTCTTGACACCTACAAAAAACATCCCTTCATAGGCTTTATTTTTTTCTAACAACGCCCGATAGAATTCCTTCTTTTTCTGCTGAGAAATCATGGTCCCGCCTCATTTTACCTCGATTATAATCCAATCAAAACAAAGCCGCCGCCAAATTTCAGGCATTGATTTTTTAAAAGCGGTCTTTCAGCAGATAAGCAAGATTAATTTGAAAGGAACTGATCAATTTATCCGTTTCTTTGTTAAAGGCTTAAAGCGTTGCAGGCGCATCAACTTTTAGTTTTATATAGCCGGGACATGCGGGAGAAGTTCCCTTAAATTCAGAAGGAATGAATTCGAGATGGTAGCCGTCAACGCTTTCAATTTCCAACACGTCGTCTATATCGAATTGCCCGAATTCAACGAGATTCTCAACTTCTAAATGATCGTCCAGATGGGTCTGTATCATCCCGACGCAAAGCTCTTTTCTAGCTTTTTGAGTAGCTTCAGCCTTGTCATTTGCCACATAGAATGCCGATTGATGGACCTCTCCGAACAAGTTTTCCGTATAGGCCCCGAAATTCACAAAATAGAGTTTATTGCCATCTAGGTTGCTCTTGCCTTGGCCTAACCGGATTTGAAAACCATCGGCATGGGCCAGCTCAATGTAGGAATCGATGTGAGGGACATTGTCAGGATATCCAAACCATTTTTCTTTTAACTTCGGATACGTTTCTTCTATAGAAGAACCTGCGACAAATACAACATCATGCAGTTCAATATTTGACCGCGGAGCCCTTCCTCCTAAATAGACAGCAAAACAGCTTCACTTCCTTTTGCATCATCACAATCCTTTTTTTTCATCTTCAAACCTCGACCGGGCTCAGTATGCAAAACGTGCTAAGAACCTCGATCGCTTTTTGAAGGTTTTCTTTTTTGACCATGACGTAGTCGGTGTCGAAAGTGGAAATGGCAAAAATGCTGATCTTCGCTTCCGCCAAAGGCTGCGCCAGAGAAGAAAGGATGCCGGTTAATCCAAAATCCAATGGACCTTCCACTTTCAAGCATTTCCACCCTTTTTCAACCTTCACATCTTGCGGGACGTTGTCTTCTGAGCAAACAACTGATAGCTCATCATCAGTTTTGGTGATAGAAAAGAAACCCTTCCCTTCCGTTGCCCAAAGAGGGATAGCGGAAGAAGCATCGAGGCGAACGACGGCCAATGAAACGGACATTACGGAAAGAGTCAGCATATAAAAGTCTCCAGCACCTAATACGGACCCTCAAGTATAGACGACAATTTTAATTTCACCCAAAGGAAAGTTCTTAATGCGTCTATCCATGCCAAGGCCATCAGCAAGTGAACGGATGTTTTTTAGAGAGCGACGGAATGCCCTCCGTCAACAGTCAGCACTTGCCCTGTTATCCAAGAGGATTCCTCCGTTGCAAGAAAAAGGGCTGCGGACGCCTGATCGTTGGGAACCCCAGGACGCCCAAGCGGAATATCGTTAACAGCAGGATCAAGCTCTGCAGTATCTTCATAGGGAGTATACCCGGGAGCAATCGCATTCACTCTGATCCGATGCCGAGCCAGTTCAAGGGCCATGCATTGCGTTAGCATGTTCAATGCCGCTTTTCCCGACGCATGGGCGACCCGGTTCAGCGATGGCCGCGCGCCGGAAATCGAAGAAATATTGATGATATTTCCAGCGATTTGTCCTTGGACCATGCCTTTAGCGACAAGCTGGGACAAGAAGAACGGCGTCATTAAACTGACTTGCAATAGCTGCTCAAAGTCTTGAGGTTTGAGTTCGAAAAAATCAAGCGTGTTGTATCCCGCTGCGTTATTGACCAAGATGTCCACCCAGCCTAAGGCCTTGACGCTCTCATGATAAAATTGCTCGATGCCTGCATACGTGGAAAAATCTGCGTGCAACGCCTTTGCAGTCCCTCCAGCTTTTTGAATGCGCTGAACAGTCTCTTCGGCCCCCTTTTTGTCAGAACGATAGCTAATGACCAATTCAGCGCCTTCCTTCGCAAACAGCTCGGCAATCGCTTTTCCGATGCTCCGGTTCGCCCCTGTCACAATGACTTTTTCCCCTTTCAATCTCATGCAATATCCTACCTAAAACAATGATCTACTAATTAGTTCCTGTTCAACTTCAAGGAAATGTCGTCGGATCATCAAATAGGAGCTCTTGAAGGACAAAGGGGACGACAACCTTGGGAACGGGTGCAGGAAACGTCATGACCCAGACAAGATCAAACCGGTTGGGATGGACCGGCACAATTCCAGGATGAGGAATGTACCCGAAAGCGCTGATCAATTTCGCCATGAACGTGTGGTGCCAGCAGATCACGACATTTTTCCCATCGAAGATCGGTTCATTGAAAATCGTTGCGACCAGTTGGTCTTCTTGTCCCGGAGCGTAAGGAGAATGGATCGGTAATTTAAGCTTTAGGGCTGTAGGAACAAGGGTCTGGATGCAACGCACAGTGAAATCGTCGGAGTGCTGCACCGGTCTCGATGCAAACAGCGCTACAGGAGGACCGTAGTCGAAGAGGACCACATTGGTAAGGCCTGCCGAACCTTGAAAGCCAGGTCCGTCATTGGGCTGCGTCAGATAAGAGGAAAGGGCCTCCGCACGCTCAATGCCGGCTCCCGTGAGCTCTCCTGTTATGGTGTTTTTTTCTCCATGGCGGATAATGATGACCTGCGCGGGAAGAGCATAAGCGCTCCCAACATAAAGCATCGCTATGAGGACGAGAATTATTTTCATCGGAATTCCTCTGTTTAAAAGTCGAATCGGCCTGAAAAGGTCACGCCTTGCGTAGAGAGGGTGCGGTTGTCGGGAACTAGGCCAAAATCATCCCTTTTGAGCTGGAACTGATTGAAAAAGATATGATACTCCCAGTCCGCTTTAAACGTGAGCGCATAGCGTTCCTTATTGAAAAGGGTCTTCCACTGAACACCTGCAGAAAGGTCTCCAATCCAACGAAACCGATTGAGGTGTTCATGATGGGAGAAGCGGGGACTCTCAAGATAGGTCTCTTTCTGGCGGACATTAAAAAATCCATATAGGCAGGATATTGCGGCTTCCGTATTGATGCTAAATCCCTTGTAAATGACGATCCTCGGATCAATGCCGACACGGGGCCCCATCCCCCAATAGTTGTTCTGCATCTCGATAAAATCGGAGCCGTTTAGCGAGACGCCGGGCTGAAAGATCCCGATTAAAAACATCCCCCCTTCATAGACGACATGGCCTCCCTGTTTGATCCAGGCGGAACGTAGTCCAATAAAAGGGCTGAGCTCCAGCCAATGACAAGGCTTGAAATATCTTTCGAATTGCAAATCGAGCATGTTGATCGTGAGCTTCCATTTGAGGTCCGACTCGAAAACATAGTCGCCTGCGATCACATCGTCAGAAAGCGACCAGATCGGAAACATGCCCAGGAATGCGCTGCCGTGGGAAGAGCGGTGCTGCGAGGCTCGAGATGTAAAATGTGTCCAGCTTGCCTCTACAGTCCAGTGGTTAGAGGAAAAGAGATAGCCTGCGCTCACACGATAGCCCCAATCCCAATTGAAATGGGGATGCTCTAACGGAGCTTCGGTAAAATCATCGGTGACAAAAACATCGGACTGCTTGTTTGTCGCGACCAAGGCCCTTTCCCAAGGCTTCCAATACAGAAGATCGACATCGATCCAAATATCAAAGCCGCCTTTAACAGCTGGATGGTAAGAATCCCGTAGAGAGTTAGGCTGAGACGCGTAAAGGGAACTCATCGTCGTGATGAGAATTAAAGCGAATTTTTTCATAAAATAAAAGTTAGGAAAAGTATGCTATTTAAAGCAAGCTCGACGAAATCCAAGTTCGTAGACAGCCTCTAAAATTGACAATTTGATTCTCGGCTTCTATATTCACAAAAAATTGATGAAGAACAACCACTATTTTCGAGAATAAAAAAACCATGAAACTTAAGACGCCGGAACTGCTGCGGAAACAATGCTACATCGATGGAGCATGGCAAGATGCTCAAAGCGGGGCTGTAATTCCCATCTACAATCCAAGCACAGGAGCGCTGATTGGAGAAGTTCCCAAAATGGGAACCGAGGAAACACAGCGAGCTATTAAGGCAGCCTCCCTTGCATGGCCCGAATGGAAAGCCAAGACCGCGAAGGAACGGAGTCAAATCATCCGCAGGTGGTATGATCTGATCATGGAGCATCTCGAAGATTTGGCTGTGATCATGACGAGCGAACAGGGAAAACCGCTCGCCGAAGCGCAAACAGAGATCCGTTATGGCGCCAGCTTCGTCGAATGGTTTGCGGAAGAGGCAAAACGGGTCTACGGAGACATTATCCCCTCTGCTGTCAAAGACCAGCATCTCCTCGTCATCAAACAACCGATCGGAGTTGTAGGAGCCATCACGCCGTGGAATTTCCCAAGCGCCATGATCACACGCAAGTGTGCGCCCGCATTGGCCGCAGGGTGCACCATCGTCCTCAAACCTGCGGAAGCAACTCCATTTTCAGCGTTTGCTCTGGCAGAACTTGCCTCAAAAGCCGGCTTGCCTCCTGGCGTGATTAACATCCTGACAGGCGATCCGGCTTCGATCGGCGCTGAAATGACCCGCAATCCGCTGGTCCGCAAAATTTCCTTCACCGGATCCACAAGGGTCGGCAAACTACTTATGGCCCAAAGCGCCGGAACAGTCAAAAAAGTATCGCTTGAACTTGGCGGCAGCGCTCCTTTTCTCGTGTTTGCCGATGCAGATATCGATAGTGCAGTGGAAGGACTCATCGCATCCAAATTTCGCAATACAGGGCAAGCCTGTGTCTGCGCCGACCGGATCTTTGTCGAAAACACAATCTACGACGCATTTACCCAAGCTCTGATCAAGGCAGTCAAAACTTTGAAGGTGGGAGACGGATTTGAAAAAGGTGTCCAGCAAGGTCCTTTGATCAATGCCGCAGCCGTTGAAAAAGTGGAAAGGCATCTGCAAGATGCTGTTTCGAAAGGCGCCACAATATCCTGCGGAGGAAAACGCCATCCTCTCGGAAAGACCTTTTTTGAACCCACTATTGTTGAAAACGTGGACTTCTCCATGCAGATCATGAGAGAGGAAACATTCGGTCCTGTTGCTCCGTTGATGCGTTTCCATACGGAAGCGGAAGCAGTCCAAATGGCGAACGATACGGACTACGGGCTTGCTTCTTATATCTACAGCAGCAATATCCACCGTATTTGGCGCGTATCCGAAGCTTTAGAGTTCGGCATGGTCAGCGTTAACGGCGGAATATTTTCCAATGAGGTCGCTCCATTCGGCGGAGTCAAGGAATCGGGCATCGGCAGAGAGGGATCAAAGTACGGGCTCGATGATTACCTTGAGATCAAATACATTTGCATGACGGGCTCCCCTCTTGCAAAATAGAGAGGTCGCCCGATTGTTGCGCATGAGTTGGGCAGCGCTTCTAGGATTTTTTTAAGAAACATGTTTTGAGGACAATTGTGGACTTTCCCTCGCGGCATTCCACTTCTTCCTCATTGTCCGTCAAATGGATGTTCTTGAACTTTGTCCCTCTTTTTAAGGTCATGGAAGAACCTTTAACCTTTAAATCTTTGATCACTTGGACGGAGTCTCCTTCATTGAGTGGATTTCCGTTGCAGTCCTTTGTGCTCATCGTTGCCTACAGTGCCGGAAATTTTCCCGGCTTATTTGTTTTGATTTCAATGAATTCCGAATCGTTCTTCAACAGAACAGGAATATCCCCTAAAACTGGACATCGTAGGGAGAATATTGAATTTTTCCCACTAAAACTTTTGAAGACTTATTTGATGCCGCGCCTTCATCAGCACCCCATGCCGAACATGAGAAGGACAGGGATCAAATGATCGGTCTTCAACGTATAGGTTTTATTCGGAATGACATCGACCCAATTGGTATGCAGATCGGGTTCTCCTTGGCCATTTGACCAAACAAGAACTCGAAAGTACTCTGCCTTGGCCGGAACTGTCAATTTGACCTTGCCCAGGTCATTGACGACTTGCACGGTCTTGGGATCCAATTTCAGCCCCTGCTTTGTCGCATTATTGGCCTCGTCGACCTCTTTGGCCGAAGTTGCCCATTGGATTGCAAGCTTGGACTTCTCGTTGATATTGGGATAGGGAGACTGATTGTCGATGTAAATGACATCAGCAAATCCTGTTGCTGCTACGACTAATAGAGAGAGAACGAATAGCGTGATCTTTTTCATCGTGTCACCGGTTGTTATTCTAAGGTTATCCCTTCTTGGGGAGAGCACAGTGGAGATTCGCTCAACTGAGGAGTTTTTAGCGGGAAAGTTCCTTCCGCGCACAGAGTGGACATTTTACCGATCCCTTTGAAAGGCGCTTTGGGAATGTGCACAGTGACGTTCTTGATGACATTGACCGCCTCGGCAATCTCGAAGTCGCCTACCATGCTTAAGAACTGATAGCTCTCCTCAGGGGAGAATCCTTGCGTGCGCACAAGGAAGTCGATCGCATTTCTGGAGGCAAGCTTCATCGCCTCATAAAGATCGACGTTCAAGCCTACGATCATCCAATGGGTAGAGTTCTCGATGATGGGCCAGCTGAACGCATTCCCCCCTTTTCTTTTCGCGGGATCGAAGACCCCTTCGGCCTTCAGATCTTTTCTGACGATGAATTGAAGAGTGATCCCTTCATAGGAAGTCTCTAAAGCGGTGACATCGATCTCGCCATTGCTCTGCATCGCGTGCGAATCTCCGGTCCAGACAAGCCCCCCTTTTTGGAAAACGGGGACAAAAAGGACCGAACCTGCTTGGAGCTCCGGTTGGTCCAAATTGCCGGCAAAAGGTCCTGGAGGAACCGAATTGAACTCCCCTGGCACGGGCTGGCACATTTGAGCTTGGATGTTCACCGGCCATGCTTTGGGCCAGTCAAGAGGCGGAGCTACAGCAATGATCCCTGGAAAAGGCTTCAGCTGCATGCACACACCTGTCGTGAATTCGGTCGTGTTGTTCGTCTTGTCGAACTTAAAGTATTTGATCCTCGGCTTGGTAAATTCCGATAAGATCCCTTGCGTAGGGCTTAAGAAGTTATATCCCCAGTCGTTCAGTTTAATGTCGAGGACCCGGATCTCCAGCACATCGCCCGGCTCGGCCCCTTCAACATAGACCGGCCCTGTCAGCGTATGCATGCCCCGTCTTTTCTGAATGTCATGCGCCGCATAGAATCTTGCCACGTCTGCCGGAGTCGTTTTATTGAAGACCATCTCATGCAGGCAGCTGTTCCAGGTTTCCATGGAGACCGTGTCGCCTGAGCGAATTTTGACAACGGGCGGCTTATTGAGAGTAAATAGCCCAAGCGTCGTCGTTTCCTTCGTAGCAGGCACTCGATATGTTTCTCCCATCAGGGAAGAAGCTAGCAAAGTGGCCACACACAAGCAGAAAATGTTTGTTTTTTTCAGCATTCCTTCACCTATTCAAATAAAAATTACATGTAATATTTAGAGCAAAGAAGTGCAAGAAAAATCATTCGTACAGTCTCTGGACAGCTTAGAAGAGGGCCGTAAGCCTGGCTGTAAAGGCGCAAACATTTGATATGTTAGGATGCGCTCCAGGATTTGGGATGTAGCTGAGGACTGGCTGAAAATAAATCGATTTGTAGACCTGCGCTTGGTAATAGCCCTGCAGCATCAGTTCAGAATATCGTGAAAACATGTGGGAGTTTAGGCGCGACCATGAAGCGCCTACGCCGAAAGAATCGTTCGGACGCTTTTGAACTAAGGCAAATGCGGTCAGCCCCATTCCCGCAAAGAGGTTCATGGGAAGCGTGCGAGAATTGTTCCAGCCGAATTGGAAAAATCCGGATACATTTCCTTTGCTCGTTGTCTCTGACTTTTTGATCCAAAGGGCCTGCGACCCGAATCCATAGATCCCGCCGGTCCCATTCTCTTTTTGGTTGCCCGACTTCAGAACTCCGCTTTGATACCATCCGCCAATCGCTGCGATGCCGGGTTTAGATTTCGTCCAGCCATATCCCCCTTCGATAATCGAAAAGTAGTAACCGTTAAAATGGGGTCCTGTAAGACCTGTTTGCACCCCTCTCGCGACGTTTCCGTCATAAGCGCCGATATTGACGTAGGCTTGCTTGACGGGAGCAATACTGACGACAACGCCATAGACAGAGTTGTAATAGCCTCCGATGGCCCCTAACAGCGTGGTGTTCACAAAAATAGGCGTGTAGATCAAACCGCTCACAGAAGGAATGGAGATCGCCGGATTTTCAGTCGGCACTGGCTTGGACACATTATTGAAGTGGTAGGTCGGAACCGTTTTTCCTATGCGCACGCTCAGCTTGTCATTGAAAAATCCTTGGCGTATCCAAAGCTGGTAAAGCTCCGATCGGTTTAAAGGAGGATCGCCCGGCAAGCTGTTATAGCCCTGAACAACCCCTGCATCGGCATTTGTGGGCTGTCCGTTGAACTGGAGGAACTCTGTGCCAAAAGAAGCTCCTTTCCATCCGATTGCCTTATGCAAGTCGATGTAGAGATCGAGGATAAACGAACTGTTGCCAGTCCAAAGCCTATGATGATGAGCGCCATCCCTGCCGTTCAAGAGCGCATTGTAATCGCCCATCCAAAGTCCGCCGAGACGAACGCCGGAGCTTTTGGGAATCCGCAGCCAATGGCCAAGCTCCCCTGTTCCAGTCAAAATGTTGACAGCGCCCGGGTTTCCGCTGATGCCATAGGTCGATTCTTCTGCCTGCATAAGAGACACCTCTGCTAGCAGACAAAATAGGATAAGAATTAGGCGTGCACGAACCATATAGCCACTAAGTTGTATGAGACCGGACAAGATCCTGGCTGCTCTTTGATGAAAGCTAGAAGTAGTATATCCTTTTAGAAAATCTTAGAAAAGGGTCCTTATGCATCTTCTTTTGGCATCCGTGCTTTTCATCTTCGGCCCTTCCTGCGGAGGAAAGTCAACGCTTTCTAAAGCCCTTGTTGAAAAGCTCGGCCCTTCCTGGACCTATATTGACCGGGACCAATTGATCGAAGATGATCTATGCAGCGAAGAAGTTGCAGATCTGAAACTTGAAGAAATGATCGCTTATCTCCAATCTGACAACCGACATCTCCTCATAGACACGCAGGTTCCTTGGAGAGCTCCTCGCAACGGATCTGAAAAGTATGTGTTGGTCTATGCGCCTCTTTCTGAACTTCTTGCAAGGGATGCCCGACGGACGGCCCGACTGGAGCGTTCACCTAAAAGGGCTTACTATGCGCGTCTTTATGTCGAAGAGACGTTTTGCGACGTATTCAAAGCTCCCTATGATCTGCATTTTGAATACGATGCCGTCTTCGACTCATCCCAAATGTCCATTGATGCGGAAACCAAGCAAACCCTGGAACTCTTAGACCGTATGCACAACGCCCCTGCAGCTTAACCGGAGGTTGAGCTAACGATCTGCCAATGACCTTGATGATAAAAGGTTGCGACCCACTGGAGTTTGACGCTTTCCCCCTGTTTTTTAAGGGCCGTCGTGACTTTTCTAGCTTTCACAACAACAGGATTGTCGGAAGTATCGGTTTTTTTAACCGTAAACACTCTGCTTCCTTCATAATCGATAAATGGAGGAAAATAAACCTCGATGGGACCTTTGCCGCCATCTGCATCGATCATGCAATCCCCTGGATTTACAATATAGATCGTATTGGGCAAACCTTTTGATGAAACGATGGAATAATTGCATTTGTCCGCAGAAGCGGAAAAAACATCTTGAACAGTGTATTTATTTTGACCTGCCAGCCGATTAAGAAATCCCGCTACACTCTGGCTATACCCGGAAAGGTTCAACCTGATAAACTCTTTTGTCTCGCCCATCGCCTCTCCATTATTAACGGACACGTCTAAATCTTTGAGAAGCACATCGGAAGCTCTTTGATTGGGAATGCGAGGGTCTTTGATTTTGGCAAAAAAGGTGGGACTTCCTGGAATGCTGATGACCTGCGAACCTGGATATCTGTTCAACAGTTCTTTTTTCACAAGTTCATGCCGCATTTTTAAACTCTTATTGCCATCTAGCCGAAGCGCTTTCCCTGTGTCGGGAAGATCTAAAAATGCCTGGATGAGGTCTAGAAATTCTGCTAGTCCCGTCGTTCCGGCTGCAACAGTGGAAAAGGAGATAAAATTGAAAAACTTCTTAAAAATTAAAGCGGCATAAGGGTCATAGATCGGATACCAGGCATATCCGCAGCGGGCCCCGGTTTTTCCAAATTGCTTAGATGCTGAATTAAAACTAAACACATGCTTACTTTTATAGTGATTTAAAAATTTACTGATAATCAGATATACTGCTTCCGACAAAATCCTATGGAGGGAGCAGATGGCCAAACCTTATTCAGTAGATTTACGTAAAAGAGTGCTTGAATACATTGAAGAAACGGCAGACAAGACAAAGGCGAGTCAGCTTTTCAAAGTGGGAATCGCCACAATCTATCGTTGGATAGCTCGCCAAAAACAAAGCGGAAACTTAGCCCCCTCCCCAAAAAAGGCTTATAAGAAAAAGATCGATGATCAGAAACTCATCGCATACGTAGATAAAAATCCGGATCATTTCTTGTCAGAAATAGCAGCTCATTTTAATACGACTTTACAAGCTATTTTTTATGCTTTGCAACGACTTAGGATCACAAGAAAAAAAAGGCTACGCTTTACAAGGAAAGAAATGAGGAAGTCAGAGCTGAATTTATACAAAAAATAGAGCTCATTCCTCCAGAGAAAAGAGTGTACTTGGATGAGAGTGGGATTAATCAATATCTGCATAGACAACATGCCAGAAGTTTAAGAGGAACAAAGGTGTTTGGAGAGATATCGGGGAAACGTTTTGCCAGACAAAGTGTTATTTCAGCTCTGAAAGATAAGAAGTTCTTGGCTCCTATGTGTTTCGAAGGAACTTGTGATACGGACCTATTTAATGCCTGGTTGAAACAGGAGTTGCTACCAAGCTTGACTCCAGGGCAAGTATTGATTCTAGACAATGCGAGTTTTCACAAATCAGTCACGACTCGCAAATTGGTAGAGTCTTATGGCTGCGAAATCGTTTTTCTTCCCCCTTATTCACCGGATCTAAATCTTATCGAAAAATATTGGGCAAATATGAAAACAAAAATACGAGAACTTTTACCTACCGCAGCCACTTTGTCTGAAGCTTTCGATGGAGCTATTTTATCAATGTCAATTTAAACGACTATACCGCGCGCCTCACGGATCCACTCGATGTTTTCTTCGATATATCCTGTCCCGTTAGATCCAAATGCAGATGACGCAAATACAAAGTCGGCAATGATAATGGATGCATCCGTAAGCGGCTTTCGAAATTTTCCATCCGGGTTGTTCGGAGAGGTCACAAATTCCACAAGCACTTCCCCGGGTTCCAGCTTGATTTCAGCGGGATCGTGAAACGCTTGGAACCGCGCATTCGGATAATTGAATAGCTCGGTAACCGCGTTCGGATGGCCTGAATAAAAAGGCGCCTGTTCGACAAACAGAAATTTTTTTTGCGGCTCAGACATCACGATGCCGTAGACGAGGGCAACGATCAGCTGTTTGGACCCTGCCGCCGTATAAAAGAAGGGTTTTGGATTATGGGGATCTAGATAGAGTTCCAAATCGCCAACACGCCTGTGAAATTCTGAAAGGACGCCGCTGGCATGATCGAAGATGGCCTGATTCGACGGCTGCATCGGAAGGATCGAAGGATAAGTGGACTGGTCCAAGTAGAGGGCGCTTTCAATGATTGTCTTGGCCGGCGGGTTCAGCAGACCGTAAGCTTGGTATAGCTCGGTAAACAATTGGGCGGTGTTCGGCTGAAGGTAGATGATCGGGCGCTTTTCAACCTCGACTATTTCCCGATCGGAAGGCCAGGCATGGATAGTCAAACAAAGCAAGCCGGCAAAGAGCGCTTTTAACAGGTCCATTTTTAAACACCCCGTGATGATGCAAAGCAAGTCAATACAAAATGATCCCACCTATTGCACATACAGGAAATAGTTTGCAAGCAACTGCACCAAAACTAATAAGCGTTAAGCCTATCTGCAATCTAGAGGAGAAAAGTTGGGAGATAATGTTGAGATGAATTTTTTGTTTTCCGATGAGGGAATATTAATAATGTTTCCGAGGAGAAATCCATGAAAAGCCTAGTATGAGAACAGCCTCTTAGCGAATCAGACTTAAGCTTTGACAAAGTCAAGAAAGTAATGATATCCATAATGTTTTTAAATTTAACAGCCACTCTTTGAGGAATTTCCATATGAACAAGAGTTTGTTGCCCTTCTTATCCGTAGGTCCGTTAGTACTCATCCTGTCTGTAAATGCTGACAACATAAAAACCTCGACCGATTTCAATGACCAAAAGCCCAAAGAAAGCTCCAAAACAATCAATCCTTCTGGAAGGCCTCAGGTTAAAGATGGGGCAAACCTATTTATCACAGCTGATTATCTGCTTTGGAAAGCGACCGAGCAGAACTTGAATTTTGCCTCTGACGTCCTGGATACATTGGCAATTGGTGAAATGTCGCCGAAGGGGAAGCTCTTTAACGTAGAGTTTAATTGGCAGTCCGGTTTTCGTGTTGGACTGGGATACAACTTAGGACATGACCAATGGGACACAGACCTCACATGGACCTGGTTTATGGACCATGGCTCAGGGAATGCTGAAAGCTCGGCTAATCAAATATTCTCCACAATCGCTAGTCCTATTTTTAATGCGTTAATTAGCGCTAAGAAGGCGAAGAGCGATTTGGAATTGCATCTCAATCTATTAGACTGGGAGTTAGGAAGAGAGTTTTATACGGGTAAATGGTTGACCGTCCGCCCTTTTGGAGGTTTAAGAACAGGGTGGGTTAATCAGAATTGGAAAACAGAATACTTCGATCCCGGTTCATTCCGATCCGTTCCATTGAAGAAGTTCCAAGTCGATTTAAAACAAGAATTCTGGGGTATTGGCCTTCGAGGCGGGCTTGATACGGAATGGAGCTTGATAAGCGGCCTTAGCATTTATGGAAATGGAGCAGTTTCCCTTCTCTATGGATTTTTCAGAGATGCGCGCCTAGAAAAAAGCACTTCAATGGCAGGTATAAAAGGGAGAAACCTTTTCGGAGTCAGCAGCAAGCGTTGCGAGCAAGCGATTGCAGAACTTCAACTAGGGCTGCGTTGGGACCAAATGTTTTCGCATGACCGCTTTCATTTAAGAATCCAAACAGGTTGGGAACACATGGTGTTTTTTGATCACAACCACCTGTTTTTCTATCTGGACCCCTTTTCTGCTAATCTAAGCGAGTATGGAGGCAATTTAAGCTTTCAAGGGTGGTCATCTTCCGTTCGGTTTGATTTCTAGTATTATTTTGCAACGGCCCTAATACGGCATGCCTTGACTTGGATATTTGAAGGGAGCTTATGATCAACTTCTTAAAGGTAAATCCCATCGGAATTGCGCTTTCGGCAATTGCCTATATCATTTTGGGAATTGTCGTCTACAGCCAGTGGATGCTAGGCAAATGCTGGCCCGAGCTTGTGAACCACATGCAAAAACAAGCGGATTCCATTTCGATTCGAGTGTATTTAGGAACTTTTTTCAGCGCAGCGCTCATCGCATATGCAATGGGGTGTTTTTTTAACCTCGTCCATGCGAACACCCTCGCATCCGGGATTTTAATAGGGTTCTTAGTTTGGATCGGATTTATTATTCCAACGACTTTTTCTCCCGTGATCTTTGGAAAAAAGCCGCTTGGGATGTTTTGGCTAGACGCCGTCTACTATCTGATCGCTTACATCGTCATAGGCCTGATTACCGCTAAATTTAATTCTCGCTAAAAGAGCATTTGCAGCATTTATCCCTAAGAACGCGAGAAAAATCGGTTCTTCAGGGCCGAGTTTTCTTGCGTCCATGGGATAAAATGGCATGCTTGAATAGCTCCGACCATCAGCACAATCATTGAAATCCAAATATATTTACACCATAAAATACTTAATATTAGACGTTTATAAATTATAAATAAAACAGTGTTCAAAAATCGAACGATGTTCTATAATCAAGTCAGATTCACAACGAGGATGCGATGGGGATTAAAGAAAGGCGATTGCAGGAAAAAGAAAAAATGAAGCGGCAGATTTTGGACTCGGCCATGGAGCTGGTGTCCAAAAAGGGGTTGTGCTCGTTGACAGTCCGGTGCCTGGCAGAGCAAATTCAATACAGCCCCTCTATCATTTACGAGTATTTTGAGAACAAGGAGTCGATCTGCAAAGGGATTTGCGCGCTGATCTGCAAGGAGCTTTTATGCTCCTTAAAAAAAGTGCCCTCCAATGATGATCCCGATGAATACCTTTTGAACCTCGTTAAGGCAAATGTCGATTTTTTGAACAAAAATCCTCAAGGAATTGAATTGTTGACATTAGTCTGCTTCGGCCCCGACCCATCTCAGATACCCGAAGATTTTTTAGAAGTTGTAGAGCTTTATTCCCAAGCTTTAAAAAGGTGTAATTGCAAAAGGCTTCAAACACAAAAAGACCTCGATGAAGCGCTGGAGGTCATCCGCTCTTTGCACGTCGGAATGATTACTTTATCCCAGCATCAGACTTCGATCGAAGGGTTGAAGCGCATTGGGAATAGCTTGGAAAATGGGATCCGCTCCCTTCTAAGAGGATGGAAAAATTAACTCATTAACATGAAAATTAAGGAGATACTATGGATTGCGGTTTACAATGTTCATCTACAAAAACAGTTCCCCTAGAACACGGCCACGTTGATACAAAGGGGCTTGTTACACTCATCTCATCTAAAGTTCCTCTTGTGATCTTAGACGCTCGTCAAGGCAAGTGGGATGATGGGAAACGGATCGCTACAGCTCAGACATTGCCTGAAGGGGCAACTAAAGAGCAGATAGAGACCCTTATTCCAAGCAAGAACTCATTAGTTGTCGTCTATTGCAGCAACAGCCAATGTCCGGCAAGCAATTATCTGGCAAACCAACTTACGGAGCTTGGCTACTTGAACATCTTGAAGTACAAAGAAGGAATCCAGGAATGGATTAATTCCGGTCATCCAGTCCGGCAAGCATAAGATTAAAACTTTGCTTTAATGACATGGCGTCTACTTGGGAGGTAGTCCCTCTCAAATCTCGATTTTACCTACCCGGCCCCATCGGCCGGGTTTTCTTTTATAAATTAAATAATTTTTACCTATTTACCCTCACGTTACGTTATTCTTTATTATTGGGCCATCCTTTAAAATCAAAGGGATATTAGAGGAGAAGAACAATGGCTTATACGGTCGCGAAATTGGCTCAGCTTTCAGGGATCAGCATCCGCACGCTTCATTGGTATGATGAAGTAGGGCTCTTGAAGCCCGCCTATCATGGGTCCAACGGGTATCGGTATTATGAAGAGGAGCAGCTTCTGAACCTTCAACAGATCCTCTTTTTTAGAGAGCTGGGCTTCGAGCTCAAGCAGATCCAGCGCATTCTAAAGAGGGGCGATTTCGACAAGATCGTCGCTTTGAGTTCCCATCGCCAGGTTTTACAGAAAAATCTGGAAAGAACTGAAAAGCTGATTAAGACCATTGACAACACGATCAAACATTTAAAAGGAAAAAGAACAATGAAAGAACACGAGATGTACGATGGGTTCGATAAGGAAAAGCAAAAGGAGTATGAAAAGCTCCTCATCGACCGCTTCGGAGAAAAGATCAAAGGGAGCATTGCGGAATGCGAGCGGAATGTCAAAAATTGGTCAAAGGCCGATTGGGACAGGTCGCGCCAAGAGTTCGACGCGATTTGCCAGAAGCTGGCCGATCTGATCAAAAAACAGCGCGCTGCAGATTCGCAAGAAGTGCAGAAGGTGGTCCGTGAGCACTATGAATGGCTTAAGAAGTTCTGGACGCCGAACAAAGAGTCCTATCCTAGCCATGGGCGGCTCATCGTCGAGACCGACTTGCGCAAGCCCTATGAGGCCCACCATCCAGAGATGCCTGAGTTTATCGCAAAGGCGATCGAGGCCTTTTCAGAAAACGAGTTGAACTAGTCCTAAAACCTGCAGCCGGAGTGATCTTCGGCTGTTTTGATATCGTTAAAAGGCAGAAGATGGTTATCTTGTGAATTTGTTGCTATAAATTAAATGCCTCCCTATCTTTTGCCAAGAAATGGGAGTTTCCTATGACAAGAAAAATTCTATACACAATTGTGACCGCAATGCTTACTACTCATCTTACTGCCACCGAGACCAACAATCAATGGATTGAAGAATACATCGCCACAGTCCCCGATTTTCCAAAACCTGGGATCCAATTTAAGTGCTACCCCGATCTGTTAAAAAATCCCAAAGCCTTTCACCAGGCCATAAAAACGTTTGCAGACCGGTATCGCGATTTCAATCTTGACTCCATTGTAGGGCTCGACTCAAGAGGGTTTATCTTTGGCACTGCGCTTGCGTATGAGATGAACTTGCCCTTTGTCATGGTCCGCAAAGCCGGCAAACTTCCCCGCAAGGTGGAAAAGATCGATTATGACCTTGAATACGGGAAGGCATCTTTCGAGATCGAGGTTGATAGTATCCGCCAAGGAGACCGTGTCCTGATCATGGACGATCTGTTGGCCACGGGCGGAACGGCAAAAGCTGCAGCAACGCTGATCGAGCGCCTTGGCGGACAAGTGGTAGAAGTCGCCTGCTTGATCGAGCTGGAAGGATTGCATGGAAGGGAAAAACTCGGGCTTCCTTTCTATTCCCTCATCTCAATCGAAGTCGATGAGTAAATCATTCTCGCATAGCGTTTCTTCAACTTGAGGAAACGCTATGATACGGATTTTCCATTAGACACTAGCAAGGGCTTTAGTCATTCGCCTGATCTGATTTTTTCGGATAGGCGGCCCCAGCCGGAATATCTGTGCTGGAGTAGAAGCTAATGAGCTTGAGCTCCTTGTCTTTTCCAAGGTTGATGAAATTATGGGAAGTTCCTTCAGGGATAAAGATCAGATCGCCTTCCTTCACGGCGCTCTCTTTTCCATCCAAGACAGCCTTAGCTTTGCCCTGAACGATCAGGATGACTTGATCAAAAGGGTGGACCTCTACTCCGATCTCGTTGTTGGGATTTGTAACGGGAGAGACGTTCATGAAGACAACCTGCTCGCTTTTACCCGTGACGGCGGCTGTTTTCCAATTGGTGTTTTTTTGAGCTTCTTTCACAACCTTCTCGATGATCACCGGCTGAAAGCCGGAAGTTGCCGCATCCTGTTCTGCAGCGCACAGAGCTGCAGTCGCCATCATAACGGTGGAAAATAAGGTAAAACATATTCTCTGACGATTCTTGCTCATAACGATTGCTCCTTTAAGGGTTATATAAACTGCATTGAACGCAAAATAAATTTAATGGATAATTTTTGTCGATGAGAACAGATCAAAAATTTAGAGTTGGTATACGATGAAATGCTTACGCTTGCTACTATTGCCTTTATTATGCAGCACCTATTTTTTATACCCGATGAATAAAATGGAATATGTCTCCTCTCAAGCGCCGTTGCTCGACGATGGCATCTATGCAGCAGCTCTTACGCCGATGAGCTCCGATCTGTCCTGCAACTCCCAAGAACTTGCCCGGCATTGCCTCGAGCTGTTGCAACGTGGATGCAAAGGGGTGGTATTGTTCGGAACTACAGGCGAAGGACCATCTTTCTCTCTGCAAGAGCGCCTAAGCGTGACCGATGAGCTGATTGAAAAAGGTGTTCCTCCCCGAAAGATTATTTTAGGAAATGGAGGGTCCAACATTCCTGAAACTGTCGCACTGGCAAAAACTTGCTTAAAGCATGGCTGCCTCGCCCTTCTCGTAGCTCCTCCTCCCTTTTTTAAAAATGTCCCTGAAGAAGGGGTGATCGCTTTTTACAGGGAAATCATCGGAAAGACCGATGATCCCAATTTACGGATCATCCTGTACCATATTCCTCAGTTTACCGGAGTTCCCATCAGCATGAAGATCGTTCAAGCTCTTCGCGAAGAGTTTCCTGAGACGGTGATCGGGATCAAAGAAAGCGAAGGGAATCTGCCTTTTGCCAAACAAGTGATCTCAACGTTCCCCGGTTTTAAAGTCTTTGTGGGAAGCGAGGCACAGATCATCGAAGCTGTCCGCGAAGGCGGGTCAGGGTCCATCTGCGGACTTGCCAACCTGTATCCGGAACTCATTTGTTCCCTGTTTGAATCGGGAAAACAAGGCAGCTTCCAAAACCCAAAAGAGCTCACTGACTTTTTTGCAGCGATGAAGGGCTATCCCTTTATCCCAGCCTTTAAAGCGGTCATGGAAAAAACAAGAGGAGATGCCTGGCATAGTGTCCGGCCTCCCCTCGCCCCATTGAGCGCTGAACAAAGAGAAAAGTTCACCTCAAGTCTTATCGATTAGGAGTTTGTCTTTCTTGATAGATCCAACGGGCGATCGAATCGAGGGTGATCGCTGCTGCTGCAGGGTGGCTGGAAGGATCGACTCCCTTTCCAACGAGATCGAAAAGGAACGGCTCGGGAAGGTAAGTGTTGATCACGGCAAATTGATAGCCGCAGAAGGGTTGGTCCGACACAAACAAAGCGGTGCAGGGCTCAGGAGATTCCTTGACCCAGGCGATGATCGTGTCCGCGGTGTTGGGCCTCTCGTTTCCTTTCATCGGCACTTCGACGAATAGGACTTTCACATGGCGCATCTCCTCGGGCAAATCGGACTCTTCCCAAAGGACATGGGCGGCTTCCGACTCGTTTTCGCACCGACCGATCAGTCCGTCGACGCGAGGGTCTAAAGGCCTCATCCCCGTCAACCAGACGATTTCCTTAAAGCGGACCCCTTGTTCCCAAAGGTCCTTGAGAAAATCGAGCCTCATCTGCATCCGGGAGGTAGTCGCCCCTAAGATGAGGGCCTTGTCATAAGATGCACGGGACGGCTGCCAATCAGAAAAAAGCCCTTGCTCTCGGGCCCAGTTCAGGACGAACTGCCGTTTTTCAGCTAAGATTTCGCTCATCTCCCAACGCTCATTGCCAGGTCTTCGCAGCCACTGTTTTTGGGTCTGCTCGATCAGGTCTTGGTCTTTAGAGATGCCGAGGGCGCTTGCAAGTTGTTCTAAGGCAGCGGGATCGATCGTTCTATTGAGCAGCGGCGCTGCAAAAGCGACCTGGGACAGACAAACAATGGATGCAATAAGCCATTTTAACATCTGATCTTCTCCTTATTTTTGAGCTTAAAGGGTAGCAAAGGAGCTTTTTTTTCAAAAGCCGCGTATGATAAAATTAAAACTTTAAAGGTGATCATGAAAATCGCGGCCCTTCAGTACCAATACGACTTTCCGAAAGATTTCGATTCTTACCGGAGCAAGATCGAACAAACGGTGGAGTTTCACGCAGCTCAAGGGATCGACCTCCTCGTCTTCCCGGAATACGCAGGGTTGGAAATGCTCTCCTTTGCAACGATGGAACAGCTGGAAAACTACCTTCCTGACTACCTTAAGATGTTTGAGGAACTAAGCCTGAAGCATCGGATGCTGATCTGCAATGGGACACATGTGGTGAAAACCTCTGAAGGGATGTTCAACCGCTCCTTTCTATTTGCTCCCGGGAAAAAACATGGCTTCCAAGACAAGTGCGTCATCACCCCTTTCGAGGCGGAAGAGGGAGTTGTAACCGCAGGAGACCGGATGAGGCTGTTTGAAACGGAGCTGGGCAAAATCGGGATTTGCATCTGCTACGACTCGGAGTTTCCTCCATTGGTCAGAAAGCTTGTCGATGCCGGCGCGGAGATCATCCTTGTCCCCTCTTACACCTCTACAATGCACGGCTATTACCGGGTCTTTCTCAGCTGCCGCGCAAGGGCGCTGGAAAATCAATGCTATGTGGTCCAATCGCCGATAATCGGACAGACCGATATCGAAATTGCCTATGGGGCTGCGTCGATCTGCTCCCCTGTCGACAATAGGTTTCCAGAGGATGGGCTTCTTGCTGTTGGGACCCCAAACCGGCCGGAAACGGTCAAGGCTGAGATCGATCTGTCCAAATTGAAAACAGTGCGCAGTTCGGGGCAGACAAAAAATTTTGCCGACTCCCAATTGCTGTCCAAACGGTCGATCTCTTTTGAACTACTCGACCTGAGATAACCAATCGCTTAAGTTGTAGTAATTCGTCACGCGGGTAATTTTATTGTTCTTCAATTCAAAGAAAGCTCCGCAGCGCAGGCGGTATTGCTGGCCTCTGGCCTCCGGCAGGCCGGTGTCTGTCGAAAGATATTTCCCCACAATGAAAAATTCGGCCGAAGCGCGCGTTCCATCCTCGTTGGCTAAGATGACTAAATCCTCTGCCTTTTCTTTGTAATGCCGGTTCATCCGTTCCATAAAATGGGCAAACGCTTTCTTGCCGACTTCTTTGCCGCCCTGATTGATATCGTGGACAACATTCTCATCGAGCAGGCTAAAAAATTCTTCCATTAAACCTGCATTGAATGCAGCATAGTACTTTTGAATTGTTCCAACAGCTTGGGTATTCATGAACCTATCCCGGTAATAATTTTCGTTGATTTTCAGGATTATTTTGGCCGATTTTCGATCCAAAAACCAGGGATAATATACAATTGTCGATATTACCCCTGGTTTTTGGATCGAAAATCGGCTCAAAAGAACCGGAAAATCGACTGAAACTTTTTACCGGGATAGGTTCTTCAGGCCACCATAAGTGAGTAATAGTATGCAGGATAACATCAGGATCGTTTCCTTCACAGATGAAAAAATGCAAAGCCTCATCCCTCAGATCGCCGAGCTGCGCATCGAGGTTTTTAAAGAGTATCCTTTCCTCTACATCGGAGATTATGAATACGAGAAAAAATACCTGCAGAAGTTCACTACGATGAAAGACGCCATCGTCGTTGCCGCTTTCGATAACAGCACTCCGATTGGAATGTCGACCGGTTATCCCTTTACTTATGAAGCAGACAGTTTAAAGCAAGTTTTCCTCTCCGCAGACCGCAACCCTGCAGACTACTTTTGCTTCGGCGAATCGGTCTTGCGCAAAACTTATCGCGGACAAGGCATTGGAAAGAGGTTTTGCGATGAACGGGAAGCCCATGTCAGAAAACTGGGAAAATATCGCTATATCTGCTTTTACACATCGGTGAGGCCATTGGACGACCCGAGAAGGCCTGCCGACTATCGCCCTCTAGCCCCATTCTGGCAAAGCCGCGGGTTCAAGGAGCATCCTGAATTGATCGGAACGGTTTCCTACCAAGAGATCGGAGAGGACAAGGAATCGCCTAAAAAAATGATCTTCTGGACCAAAGAGCTCTAAGCTTTTTGCTTCAATGCATATTCGAACGCCATCCGGTTCACTTCGGAGATCTCTTCTAATGAGAGCCCTCCAAAGCGGTGCGCACGGAACAGCTCATCCGATAATGTGACGGAGAACAGAAGAGGATCGTCTGTGCAGAATACGACAGGATGGCCGAGGCGCAGCATGGCAATTCCTGGATGCTCCTCTAAATCATCGATCATTTGCACAAGCACGCTGCTGGTCAGGCAGACTTCCAAGGGGATCTTGTTGTTCAGGATCCACTCTTTTGCTTGGGGCATGAGATGGACGCCATGTCCAATCCTCTGAGGCTGCAACGTTTCCAGCAAGAACAACTGGTCTTTCTCTCTTGGGTCTTCTCCGATATGCACGATAAATGGCAGGCCGGCATTCTTAGCCCGCACAAGCTCTTCGCGAATTGTCAGGACATCGCCGACTGTAGAATCGCCGGAAAGATCGATCCCGGCCACTCCCCTGCTTTGGTACTTGATGGCAAGATCGATTGTCTTGCGAGCGCTCTCCAAGGAAGAGTTCCTCTGCAAGCTTAAAAGCACTTTCGCTGTGAAGCGATTGGATTTTTCCGCTTCGATCCCTGCTAAGACGGCCTGCAAATAAGCTTCAGCGCCATGCCCTAAGTCTTTGAGCCCGGTACGGATCTCGACATAGACAACATTGTCTCCTTTCAACTCGCGGCAAAGGGCCTCGACTCCCCTCTGGACTTTTATTTCAGTGTCCACGAGTTGGCGGACGACCTCAAATACCGTGAAGACCTCGCTGTAAGCGACCCGATTGGCAACAGATGATAAAGCATGCTCGAGCTTTTCTTTTTGTTCTTCTGTGGCAAGGGAAAAAAGATAGCTTTTGGGATAAGCACCCCCTAAATGCAGGTGGAGATCTGCCTTTGGCAAGTCGTGAAAAAAAGGGTCCGCATGGGCCGTTAAAAAACTTTGCAACAGCATCATCCAACCTAAAATCGCTTGTTTCATCTGCTTCCTTTCAACAGCGTTTCAAAAGTCAATTTGCGCAGAGAATGAGACCCCTTGATACGCCAAATCGCCGGGGTTGTTAATGAACGAGCCATTTGCAGAAGTGGTGTTCTCCACCAAATTGGTGTTGTATTGGAGCTGATTTTGCTGCGTGTAGAGATGGTATTCATAGGCTCCCTTCAACGATAGGCGCCAACGCTCATTGTGGAACGGATGGGACCATTTCAAACCGAGCTGAATATCGTAGGCGCCGCGTGCACACCGAAAGCTCTTCTCGTAATGATAGGCGCGAGCGGGATTGAATGTTTGCTTTTGATCGATATCAAAGAAACCCCACAAGATCGAGTAATCGGCCAGAGAAAAAATGGACCAGTCTTCGCCGAGCATCCAATTAGCCTCAATCCCCGCTAAAAACCCAAAGCCCCAAAAGTCCCAATCGATTTTATGTTTTGATTCGATAGAAGAGAGCACAGGATAGTTTGCGTGGACCGAATGATCGATCCACGTCGACCTCAGTCCGCCGATCGGCCTTAATGTCAAATGACGGCTGACTCCAAACTCTTTGCCAAGCTGCAGGTCGATCTGGTTTAAGTGAATTTTCCACTTTCCGGAAACCTGGGTGATGATCTCCGTCATGGTATTTTGATAGCCGATCCCTTGGTTAATATCGACAATGTGGTTCGGATCAGCGCTCCGGTTTACCGTTTTGGAGCCGCGATTGCTGATCCTTGTCCAATAGAGGCTTAAGTCCCACTTGCCATGAGGGATCAGATAACCAGCGGAAAGGCGAAACCCTCCATTCCAATCAAAATTGGCATGATTGACATGAAAGTGGAGGCTCTGAGGAGTAGGATTGAAGCTTATAAGGGCATTGTTGATCCCCTCTTCCGCCGCCTTCCAATAGAGCCCTTCTCCTTGGACCCACACGTTATAGCCCTTAGACACTGAGGGGCGGGCAGCCGGGTTGTAGCCTGCAAGTTCATTATGAGATAATGTGCTGGAGATGGCTCGCTCTTCTTCAAATTCAGATTGGGCTATCCAAGCACTGTCACTATTCATCTCGTAGGAATCAAATCCATTCGCATGATCGCACATACCCTGGTCTAATGCAAATAAAAGAGATGAAAACAAAAGTGGGGATAGTAGAGGGGTGAGTTTCATTGTTTTTCTCATTTAAAAATCCATTTGTCCGCTTAAGAACAAACCCTGATAGGCCAAATCGCCATCAACAGGGTTTAGAGTATTTTGAAAGCCGCTATTTCCCACCGGAAGGGGGAGCTGGTTCTGATTCGGATACAAATGGTATTCGTAGCCGGCGCGAAACGTCAGGGCTAAGCGGTCTTTGTGAAAACTGTGAGACCAGCAGACCCCTGCTTGCAGATCAGCAACGGCGCGCCCCGCATGAAAACCATCGTCGATAGAAAAGAGGGGGGTATTGTTCACCTTTCCTTTTACAGAAATATCAAAGTTGCCATACAAGAGCGCAAGGTCGCCGTTTGCAAAAATATGCCAGCTGTTAGAAAGCATCCATTTCGTATCCAGTCCTCCAAAAAATCCAAAGCCCCAGAAATCATTTTTCATTTTAGAAACTGTGGAGCCGGTTGTCGTATGGAATGTGCTTGTCAATTGCTGATCGATCCAAGCGGAGCGAAGTCCTGCATGAGGCCGTAAGGTCAGATGACGGCCTACAAAAAACTCCCTGCCTAAAGAAAGATCGAGCTGGTCGAGGTTTGCTTTCCAATGGCCATGGGCAGAGTTAGTGATCCCTACATCATTTAGAAAAGAAATGACCCACCAATTGATAAAAATTTCTTCTGGGTAATTGATCGAAACGTTGCTATGGGACGAGGTATGAAAGCGGGTCCAATAAAAGGCTAGATCCCATCTGTCTCGAGGGATGGTATAACCCATACCTAATCGAAATCCCCACTCCCAATCAAAATCAACTGTGCGGACATCCCTGTTTCTACTTCCCCCTAAATCATTTCCGGAATAGGCATAGAAGAGGTTATCCTCAGAGGCCCTCCAAAAAAGGGCATCGCCTCGCACCCATAGGTTCCAGCCGTTTTGAGCTGTCGGCCTGTTTGGTGAATTAAACACCAAATGGTCTTGGCCGAGCGCTTCCGTTTTCGGTTGAGAACCATTCATTTCCGCAGAGTCGGCAATCAAGCTTTCATAACGATTGCCGCCATCGTCGAATTCATCCCACGAAGCTTCGCTTGGCTTATAGTCCACTAAATCTGTAGAAGCGCCGGATAACAGCGGCGGCGGCGCAAAGAGAAAACTCGCGGACAGATAGACTGTTACAATCGCGCATTGTTGTTTGAGCATGTTTCTCATCCTAAAAATCAAATTGTCCAGAAATCATCACACCTTGAAAGGCCAGGTTCCCTTTGATCTCGCTGAAGTTCTCGAAGTTATCGGCGCCATTTGAAATCAGATATTGGTTCTGATTGAAGTAAACATGGTATTCATATCCTGCGCGGAAAGTAAGTCCGAGGCGCTCTTTATAAAAGAGAAAACGATATTTGAGTCCCGCGGCAATGTCCAAAGCTCCCTTCCCGCTGTCAAAATCTTTCTTCTCTTTCCAACCAATGCCGTTCGAACGCTTTCCACTTTGCGAAATATCGAAATCCCCGAACAACAGGGCATAATCGGTCTCTCCGAAAAGGCTCCAGTGTTTAGAAAAGAGCCAGTCTGCAGCCATGCCCAGCATAAGTCCGATCCCCCAAAACCGATTGTGCAAGTTCGCCTTGACCGAAAGCGAGGGGGTCGAGCTGATATAATCGAGATGGAGCTTCTGATCGATCCATGCCGATCTTAAACCGAAGCTAGGACGCAAGGTGAAATACTTCCCCACAAAATAGCTGCGGCCCAAGCCAATGTCGAGCTGGTTGAAATGCAGATGCCAGCGCGCTTTGGAAGTTTCGAGAAAAAGGATCGGTTGGTTGATTGCAGATGCTCCCCAAACAGGAGATGGTATATGGTTGTTTCCTTTAGCATGGACTGTAGAATCTGCATCGGTTGTGTAGCGGGTCCAATAGAGGGCGAGGTCCCAGCCGTCATAAGGTGGCAGGTAGCCTACTCCCAACCGGAAACCGGGGTCCCATTCAAAATCGACTTGATTGAATCCGCGATCGGGAGTGTTCAAGTTGGAACTGATGACATAGCAGTTTAAAAGATTGTCCTCTGCAGCCTGCCAGATCAGCAGATCTCCCCTTAGCCAGAAATTATAGCCTTTTTGCACGGTCGGCGCGGTCTGCTTATTATAGAACAGCTCCTTTGAGGAAGCGTCCTTTTTGCAATGAGAATCATTCTGATCATTTTGAGAGACGAGGAGCTCATCTTCAAAAAAAGGACCATCCCACTCCTCATCTGCACAAACAAAATGGGAAGCTAGGAGAAACGGCAAGGAGAAAACAGCCAAGTAGCGCATTAACTCGACTCCCTGTAAAAAGTTATGTAACCATATACTAGGGGGCGAAGATAAAATGCAATTTTTTAATGGCCGAGACTAAATGGAATGGAAACAAATTGCGCCATGATGATCAGCAAGGAAAAGACGAACATTTTGCGCGCCCAACGGGTATCGTTAGAACTTTTGAAGCCTTGCAGCCCAAGCAGGAGCCAAGCGGCGCCGAGCAGCAGCACAATGAAAAAGTAGGCATTGCCCGTATAGTCAAACAGGGGCAGCAAGCTCGAAGTGGCGATGAAACCGATGATGTACAGGACCATCTGCAGTTTTGTTTGGACCATCCCCTTTTGAACGGGAAGAACGGGGATCCCCGCTTTGACATAATCTTCCATCCTGTAAATTGCGATCGCGAAAAAATGGGGCATCTGCCACATGACGATGATCGCGAAGAGGATCCATGCCGGCGCATCAAGCTTGTTGCTGACAGCGCAATAACCGACCACCGGAGGAACTGCGCCTGCAATGCTGCCGATCAATGTGCCATGGACCGATCGGTATTTGGAAAAACTATATAAAACGACGTAGACTAAGAACCCGAATAAGGCAACGCTTAAAGTCCGCAGATTGGTGAACATCCCCAGAACAGTAGCGCCGAGCGCGCCAATGGCCACGGCAAAAATTAAGGCATTTTTCCCTGAAATGTCTCCGCGCGCAAGAGCGCGGTTTTTTGTCCGTGACATTTTCAAGTCCGCTTCCCGGTCGATGTAATTGTTAAAAGCGCATGCGGAGCCGATCACAAAACTCAAACCCACCATCGTTGCCAGAAAGAGCAAAAAATCGATATGCCCTTTGGACGCGAGCGCAAATCCGCCGGCAGTCGTGATCACATTGCCAAGGATAATGCCGGGCTTTGTCAGCAAGCAATACGACTTGGCCGTATACGAGTAGGAAGGGATCGAAATTTTTTCCATTTTTTACCTATGTCGGTTACATCTTGGGCATTAAGTTATAGTTGAGGTTGTCCATGATCCATACAGATCCGCCAACGATGATGATGATCACGGCCACAGTAAAGAGAAAGGTGATCGTGTTCCAGCGCGGCTTTGACTCTAGTCCCAGATGCATGTTGAACACAAGCTGCAGGACAGCTTGGGCGATCGCTAAACCGTATAGAGTGAAGATTAGCTCTCCATCTCCGAGGTGTTTGTGCACCACAATTCGATAAGCAGCAAATGTCAAGAGCAACGATAAGACAAATCCCAAAAACTGGGGCTTGTAGCTGAGGTTCCAACCATGATGCGGGTCAATCATACTACTTATCCCCCAACAAATAGACAAACGTGAATATAAAAATCCAAATGATGCTTAAGAACTGCCAAAACATCCTCAGACAGGTCAGCCTTCTGATCTCAACGCCATTTATTCCATTGAAGCAAACAGGTATCAATAAGACTAAAATCCACAAAAGCCCAAAGACCACATGGATCATAAAAGTCCCAAGAAGGGTAAAATAGGCAGATAAAAAACCGCTTCTTTGCCAGCCATTGCCGCTTGCGAACAGTTTTTGAAACTCTTCAAACTGCATTACCATAAAAAGAAGCCCTAATAGGAATGTGGCCCCAAAAAAACACAATGTTCGCAACTTATGGCGCCGATGAGCAGAAGCTCCGGCCAAACCAGCAGTAAGGCTGCATAGAATGAGGACTAAAGTCCTGTCCAGGGCATCTCGAAGATCAAACAGCTCATGCGCTGCAGGCCCGCCAAATGTTCCATGGCGCAGGACGGCATAAGATGCAAAAAGGGTCCCAAAAAGGACGAAGTCTGTCAGCAGATAGATCCAAAAGCCCAACACTGTTTTAGAATAGACGCCATGGTGACTATCTGGAAATCTTTCATGTTCTACGGTAATAGGCTTGTTCATGCGCGTTGCTTCCCTTCAATTTTCTCAATTTCTTCAACGGTCACTGTATATTCCGGATGTTTGTCCGATAAGTGGATAATGGCGCATACAATAATCCCGATAGCGCTTAATGCAGCCAGCCAGAACATCCACCAAATCAACCCGAATCCCAATAAGAAGCTAAAGACTCCCATGTAAAATCCCATGGAGGAATTTTTCGGCATATGGAACTCGTGGAACTTACCCTTAACTTTCGTTCCGCCTTTGGAATGTTTCATGACCCAAAACCCATCCCGGTCATGCACTTCAGGCTCTATGGCAAAGTTGTAATAGGGAGGAGGAGAGGAAGTCAGCCATTCAAGAGTTCTTCCATTCCATGGATCGCCGGTCTTATCGCGGTTTTGGTTTCGATCTCGAACGCTGACGACAAATTGAAGCACTTGAAAACCAACGCCGATAAGGATGATCACCGCGCCGATTGCGGCAACGATGAACAAAGGCTGCCATTCAGGCACGTTGTAATAGTTCAAGCGGCGGGTCGTCCCCATAAATCCAAGGAGGTATAACGGCATGAAGGCAACTAGAAAGCCGATCTGCCAGAACCAAAATGCATACTTTCCCCACTTTTCATTTAGCGTAAATCCCGTAAATTTTGGAAACCAGTAGGAATAGCCGGCCATAAACCCAAACACCACCCCTCCGATAATCACGTTGTGGAAGTGAGCGATCAGAAATAAGCTGTTATGGATCTGAAAATCGGCAGCGGGGATCGACATGAGGACTCCAGTCATTCCCCCAATAGTAAATGTTGCGATGAAACCTACGGCCCAGTACATGGGCGTCTTAAACTGGATCCTTCCCCTAAACATGGTAAAAAGCCAGTTGAAGACCTTCACGCCGGTCGGAATTGCGATGATCATCGTCATGATCCCGAAGAACGCATTGACGTTCGCTCCTGCTCCCATTGTAAAAAAGTGGTGGAGCCAAACGATGAAGGAGAGAAAGGTAATCGCCACAATGGCCCATACCATCGAAGGATAGCCGAATAGCTTTTTCCTGGAAAACACGGGGATGACTTCTGAAAATATCCCGAAGGCAGGAAGAACTAAGATGTACACTTCAGGGTGGCCCCAAGCCCAGAACAAATTGATGTACATCATCGGATTGCCGCCAAAATCAGGCGTAAAGATCTTAGTATCGAGAAGGCGGTCGGTCGAAAGCATGGCAACGTTTGCAGTCAGGATCGGAAATGCAAACACCACAAGGCTCATCGTCGCAAGGGTCGCCCACACAAAAACAGGCATCCGCATCAACGTCATCCCAGGGCAGCGCATCTTTAATATCGTGACCAAAAAGTTGATCCCCGAGAGCAAACTTCCTGCTCCCGAGATCTGAACGCTCCAAAGCCAATAATCGACCCCGACGCCAGGGTTATACTTGATCCCCGATAGCGGAGGATAGGCGGTCCAGCCCGTTCCTGCATATTCTCCAATGACCAGAGAGACCATGATGAACATCGCGCCGAACGTGAACAGCCAAAAACTCAAATTGTTGAGGAATGGGAAGGCCACATCCCTTGCGCCAATTTGCAACGGCAATACCAGGTTGATTAGCCCGAACATCAAGCCCATGCCGACAAAAAAGATCATCGTCACGCCGTGCGCAGTGGCCAGCTGCTGAAAGTGGGCAGCTCCCAAATATCCCATCGAGTCCCCGACGGCAACGGCTTGCTGCGCACGCATCATGCCCGCATCGACCAATCCTTTTGCCAACATCACAAATGAAACAATGATGTACATTAGCCCGATCTTTTTATGGTCGACCGATGTGATCCACTCGGACCATAGCCACTTCCATCGCTTGGTATAGGTCAACAACGCTGCAAACGCGATCGCTCCGACGACCATAGAGAGACCCGCCATGACTTCGATCCAATCGTGAATAAAGGCTTCGATCGTCAATCTTCCAAAGATACTTTCAAGCATATCCTATCCTCTATTGATGCGCTGGTTCCATGTACTTCATCAAGATCCAATCAAACAATCCCTGCTGGTCCAGTACAAAATACTCCACAGGATGATAAGAGGTTGGTTTGACGAGTTGCTCATAGGTCTCTATTGTCAAATGCTTGGGTGATTGCTTGACCGATGCCACCCACTGGTTGAATTCCTCAACCGAACTTGATTTCGCCGTAAAAAACATCCCGGCAAATCCCTCTCCGCTAATATTTGCCGAAACTCCTCGAAAAGTCCCCTCTTCGTTGGCGATCAAATGCAATTTAGAGCGCATTGCCGGCATGGCATAGATCTGTCCGCCAAGTTGAGGAATCCAAAACGCGTTCATCGGCGCATCGGCAGTGATCTCGAAATTGATCGGAGTTTTTTCCGGAAACTGGACGAAGTTGACTGTTGCAATCCCCTGCTCCGGATAGATAAAGAGCCATTTCCAATCTAAAGCGACAACTTGCACCTCGATCGGTTTCACATCCGAATCGAGCGGCTTGAACGGATTAAGGCTGTGGCTCGATTCCCAAGTCAGAACTGCCAGGATCACAACGATCACGATAGGAACGCCCCACCAGCAGCACTCGGCGATGTGGTTGTGTTCCCAATCGGGCTCATGAGCCGACTTTTCGTTGCCTTCCCGATACTTCCATGCAAAAACCCAGGTAAGGATTAATACAGGGACCACAACGATGAGCATGAGCAACGAGGAAGTGATGATGAGATCGCTCTCTTCGCTGCCTATCATCCCTTTGGGCTCGAGAACGGCGATGTTGTTGTTTTGAATGTAGATTGTCGTTATAGCCGCAATCCCAAGTAACAACAGAATTAAAATAGCGATTTTGAATTGCTTCTTGATCATTTCATGAACTCTACTAGCTAAGGCGTTTTGGTGGCCATTAACTGCGTATATAAAAATTCATTGAAATAGTCTAGAACAAAAAAGGAAAGAAGAGGTCTCTATCAGGAAATTGCAAAAATTCCACAACGGAAACTTTGCAATTTCCTCTAATTTAGAATTAACTTATTTTGTCTTAAGTACAATTGATGCTTTGTGCGAGGCCCTGTCCCTTTAAAAATCAAACCATCTTGAGTCGTGAACATAGAGTCCATAGGAAGATGCTCGATTTTTGGAGAAAATCTACCATCAGGTTGTTTGATGAAATCAACAATGACGGAAACAACCGGCTGCTCTTGAGGAACAGGTGAAAATCCTCTCACTTCGTCCACCCAGCTCATCCAGGTGCTTGAACGGCGACGGCTGAAGTCAGGGTTAACGCTTTGATTTCCATCGACCATTTCAAAAAGATACAGTCCCCTTAAATCTTTTTGGAGCCGTTCCATGTCTATTGTTTGAGGAGCTTCCGCTGCTGACTTACACTCCAGGTCCCATCGGTCAGAATAGGATAGGCTTAATTGTTCTTGGTTCGAATGCAAACAATCCAACCACTCTCTTAGAGGCATTGGCCGATCAAGGGCCACGTCCATGACGTATTCCGATCCGTCCGCTAATTTCACAACGGGGGCCGTATGCATCCGCCACTCGACACCCTCAAATGCAAAGGGAGGTTTAGTTTCCAATAGCATTCCATCTCGATGGTCCGCTTTAATCTTTACGCTCTCGCAACCATATAAATTTTCGAGAAGAAAGCTTGCCCAATAACAGCGCATGTCGCAGCCGTCATTCTTAAGCCCAGTTGGAATGTTGGATTTTAAATGTTGAAAAGCTTCGTTCATCTGATCACGAGTTGCAAAATAGGAAGCTTTTTGAGTAGCAGCCAAAACCGTCTCTTCTTGACCTTTTTCGCAATAAATGCCGCTGTCTCGTATCGGAGACAATCTGCTTCCTTCGGTCGAGTCCCTCCATTGCAGACTGAACCCAGTTGGGCTGCTCGGTTCCGAAACCATGACTGGAACACCTGTAAAAACATGTCCTTTTTCTAAAACGTCTCTGATCATTTCATAGCCATGGACGATTGTTTCGGTGCCTGAAAGTTTAGCAGCTGTTTGAGCTCCAATTTCACGGACTGCGGATAAAACTCGATCTTCTCCATACTGGACAACGAGATCATGGAATTCCCTCTTTTCGGCCAAGTCCGGAGAAAACCGGTTTGATGTCAAAACATCCCGCAGTGCAGTTTGAGCGATATCGTGCGATGTCAGTTCACGAGAGCTAAGAGATGAGGCCTTGCTTCCTGATGAATCGAGATCGATCGACCTCTCAAAGCAGCCTATAAGAGACTCGAACTGCTCTTCCAAATCCCCCTCACGCGCGATTGGAGTTGCGACAGCGGACACTGCCTGATTTGTCGTAGAAGAACCGGTTACAGCCATATTAATCTCCAAAAAAACAATAAATAGTATATAAAACAATTATAACACAATTATTGACTAAAGTCAATTAATTATTTTAATTACTATAAACATCTAAACAACATTTACTTAATAAAAAGAGCGAATTAAAACAGACATTTCCTTTAATTTAAGGCCTTTACTTTATCGCCAAAATAGTGTATAATTATTTGAAAATTAGAGGCTTCCATCTTAAGGTAACTTTGGAGCACGATCAATGTCATCCCTTTCCCCCTTAGAAAGCAGTTGTCCTTTTATTATTGACGGAGAAGCTTTATTGCAATGCCCCGCCGAGCTTCAAAAAGCGGTCGATTTCATTGGATCCGACCCCGAATCAGCACAGCTTTTCCAAAAAGCCGCTTCCCAAGAAATCCCGCTTAAGATCAAATTCCAGTCCGACTTGCTCAACACAGAATTTGCCCGGTATTGCTATGGTAATAACACGATCGTCCTAAGCTCTAAACTTCAAGATCGTTCTATCGATCAGATCGTTCCTTACCTCGTCTTTGAACTGAACAACGCCCGGAAATCTTCCCAATTCAAGGAAATTGATGAAAAGAGCGCGGATGCGGGCATCGAAGAAACGGTAAGACGTGTTGAGCAATGCGAATACGATAGCGACTTAGAGACCAACCGCCTCATCCAAAAGTGGATCGCGGAAGGCAAGCTGCCGAAGACAGCGGCCTTTTCTCGCGTTCTTCCCAATTTTAGAGACCACTATTTGTACCAACAGGCCAGCGGCCACTCTCAACAGATTGCGGACCGTTATGACGTCCGGTTTTCATCTTGTTACCGAGGAACCTGGAAAGTCATTCCTTCACAGGATGAAATCCCTCTTTTGAAATTCCTGTTAGAATTAAAAATGCTGAAGGCCCATGGAACTGCAGAAGAAAGCAAGCTTGCGGAAGTCCAACTAGAAAAGCTTGTCGACCGGGCAAAGTCCATTGTTGCTAAAAAGCCTGATTCGTTAGCAGCGCGCAACTTCCTGGAAAATGTCCTTTACGCGTTGCAAACAGAATAGATTAAATGTTAAAACCGCTTTATCCTTGTGTGGCAATAGGGCTCTTTTCCTGTTTTCTCGTAATAATGCTGATGGTAATGTTCTGCGGGATAAAAAGGGCTTGCAGGAACAAGTTCTGTTGCAACGTTTAAGCCATGCCTCTTTAACTGCTGGATGAGCTCCTCCGCTACTTTTCTCTGCTTTTCCGTCAGAAAAAAAATAGCTGAGCGGTACTGGGGTCCTACATCAGGCCCCTGCCGCATTTTTTGAGTCGGGTCGTGAATTTCAAAGAAGAGTTTCGCCAACACCTCAAAATCTACAACTTCCGGATCAAAGACAACTTCTACGGCTTCCGCATGTCCTGTCAACCCCGAGCACACTTCTTCATAAGTGGGATTTTCAACATGCCCTCCCATGTAGCCGACCGAGATCTGCTTCACGCCTTTGATATCCTTGAGCAAATGCTCGACTCCCCAAAAACATCCCCCCGCAAAATAGGCCCGCTCATAGCCGTCATCGGTAAAAGCGGGAATGAACGACATCGAGATCGAATTCACGCAATGCCGTACATTTTTCTGAGTCAGGCCCTCTCCTAAAAAGACATGCCCCAAGTGGCCGCCGCAGCGCGAGCAGAGGATCTCTGTCCTCTCCCCATCGGAATCGGGCATTCTTCTGACAGCATCTGGAATCTCATCGTCGAAGCTCGGCCATCCGCAACCCGAGGCAAACTTGTCCTTGGACAAATAAAGGGGCGCATCGCAACGTTTGCAAACGTAGACGCCGACGCCATCGAACTGATTATAGCGCCCGGTTCCTGGCCGCTCCGTATGTTTCTGAACAAGGATCGCTTCTTCTTCACGGGACAAGTCATGGTACCTGCGCATAGGACATTCCTCCATATATACCGAAACAACTTGAGGAATCGGTTTCTGACATCGTCGGGTTTGCCGCAAAATTCGCATTTTCACTCGCGCCTTGCCCTTGGGCAATGGTCGCTCGCTCCAAATGCAAATTTTGCGGACCCTCCTTCTCAGATTCCCGATTCTTCAAGTTGTTTCGGTATAAACATTCCTTATAACAACCTCCGCACCCGGCCACAAGAAATTTTAGATCTTACCTTGCAAAGTCAACTAGCTTGGAATTCTAATCTTTTGTAAGCTGAACGATTTGGATTATTAGAAAACAAGAGCTTTGATTTTGAGCAGCGCAGTTCAAGATATTCTACTCGCTTTGCAGCAATACAGGGTTTGGCTGCATTTGGGATGGCTCGAAGTGAAACAGCGCTATCGCAGATCTGTGCTAGGTCCCTGGTGGATCAGCATCAGCATGCTGATCTTCATTGCGGCGATGAGCAAGATCTTCAGCCACCTGTTCAAACAGAATGTCGCTGAATATGTCCCCTTTTTTACAGCAGGGTTCATGTTCTGGTCGTTCATTTCGAGCAGCATCATGGAGTCCACAGACATTTTCAGGGCCAATGGCGGCTTCATCAAGCAGATCAAGCTCCCTTATACCACATACATCCTGAAGTTCCTCGTGAAGAACATCATTGTGCTCGGCCATAACTTCATCATCTATTTTCTCGTCTTGGCAGCCTTCAAGTTGAATCCCGGATGGCGCTTCCTTTTTGTTTTTCCCGGCATGCTGCTCTTGATTTTGAACCTGTATTGGATGAGCCTGCTGATCGCCTTGCTCAGCACACGGTTCCGCGATATCGCGCCGATTGTGACCAGTTGCATGCAGATCCTATTTTTCATCACCCCCATTTCTTGGACGCCAAAACTGCTCGGATCTCAATCATTGATCGTTCAACTCAATCCCTTCGTCTACTTGCTCGACCTGGTCCGCAATCCCTTGCTAGGCCAAGAGGTTCCATTGAGCTCATGGTGGATATGCTCCTCGATTGCTGGAGTTGGATTTATAGCGTCGCTAGCGCTTTTCAACCGCGTCCGCACCCGAATCCCTTTTTGGCTGGACTGATCTATGGCAACAATTGAACTGAACGACGTTTCTTTAGTTTATCCTTTATATGGGACTAAATCCCGCTCCCTTAAAGTCAGCGTCCTGCAAGCTGCGACCGGCGGAAAATTCCTTAAAGAGGAAGCGACCGTCAAGGTCCAAGCTCTCGATACGATCAGTTTTAAATTGGAAAATGGAGACAGGCTTGGCCTCATCGGCCATAACGGGGCTGGAAAAACTACCCTTCTCAAAGTCCTTGCCAAGATCTACGAGCCCACATCAGGCAAGCTCCATATTTCCGGAAAGCTCAATAGCCTCTTCGACATCATGGTCGGAATGGACAGCGGCCTGACAGGGTACGAGAATATCTTGCTCCGAGGACTGATCCTGGGCCTTTCCAAAAAACAAATCCACAGCGTGGTCTCTGAAATCGAAGAATTTGCCGAGCTTGGCGAATTTATCCACTTGCCGCTGAGCAGTTACTCCTCAGGAATGCTGGTGAGGCTCGGCTTTGCGATTATTACAAGCATCTCGTCGGAAATTCTATTGATCGATGAGGTGCTGAGCGTGGGCGATGCCCGATTCATCGACAAGGCAAGGAAGAGAATTTCCTCGTTGATCCATCAATCCCATATCATGGTCCTCTCGACCCATGACCACGAGGTCATCCGCAACTTTTGCAATAAAGTCCTTTGGCTCGAACAAGGAAAGATCAAAATGTTCGGCGACACCGAAGAGGTGTTCCGTGAAAGAGACCAATTGCTATTGTGATAATGAATAAGAAACTGGAATCGATCCTTATCGGTTCCAGTTAAAGCATCCTAAATCTTTTCGACTACGCAACCTGTCTCTATTACGATCATATCTTTCGGCGCTTTGACGGCCTTGAATCATCCTCGGAAGCATCCTTAGGTCGCTTTGACGGCCTTGAAGCGTCCTCAGAAGTACTCTTAAAAACACAAGCTGCATAAGCATCGAGAAAATGGGATACATCATCGAATGTATGCTCCTTTCCCCACTCTAAGTCTCCTTCATGACCTGCGATTTCTGCAATCGCATGGTAGACAGCATTTTTGTCCATCTCATCTAAAGAATCAAAACCTTCATAGACATATTGACGGACAACTCGCGCAACCTTACCTAGGTCTGCAGACAAGTCGAAATCATCTTTAACCTGATTTAATCGAGATGCGATATTAGACTTCACAACTTCAGGCAAATAATTAAATAACATTTGACTTCCAGGCGCGTCATGACAAAGGAAAGTTCGAAATAAGCTACCAAGGATAGTTTTTGATGAACTTGTCAAAAACCTCCATTGATAATTCAAAAGCCAAAATAAGGATGGTTTCTTTTTGAGCTCTTTATCAGAAATGAACAATAAAGGGTTACCCTGTATAGTAAACACCTGGGTTCGAGCGCTAAGATTGCCAAAGGACTCCGGAAGGGACGTGAGGCGGTTGTTATGAAGCCAAAGCTCCTTAAGAGCTACAAGATTTCCAATGGACTCCGGAAGGAACGTGAGGTGGTTGTTATCAAGCCCAAGCCCTGTTAGAGCTACAAGATTTCCAAAGGACTCCGGAAGCGACGTGAGGTGGTTGTTATGAAGCACAAGCTCTCTAAGAGCTACAAGATTTCCAAAGGACTCCGGAAGGGACGCGAGGTGGTTGTTATAAAGCCTAAGCCCTGTTAGAGCTACAAGATTTCCAAAGGACTCCGGAAGCGACGTGAGGTGGTTGTTATGAAGCCCAAGCCCTGTTAGAGCTACAAGATTTCCAAAGGACTCTGGAAGAGAAGCGAGATGGTTGTCATCAAGCCTAAGCTGTGTTAAAGCTACAAGATTTCCAAAGGACTCCGGAAGCGACGCGAGGCGGTTGTTATGAAGCCCAAGCTTTGTTAGAGCTACAAGATTTCCAAAGGACTCTGGAAGAGACGCGAGGCGGTTGTCATTAAGCCAAAGCTCTCTAAGAGCTAAAAGATTTCCAAAAAACTCCGGAAGCGACGTGAGGTGGTTGTTATGAAGCTCAAGCTTTGTTAGAGCTACAAGATTTCCAAAGGACTCCGGAAGCGACGTGAGGCGGTTGTTATGAAGCCCAAGCTTTGTTAGAGCTACAAGATTTCCAAAGGACTCTGGAAGAGACGCGAGGCGGTTGTCATTAAGCCCAAGCTCTGTAAGAGCTACAAGATTTCCCAAGGACTCTGGAAGATATCTTAAGTTGTTGCCGGAAAGAACTAGTCGCTGCACCCCTTGAAATAGACCGATCTCTCTGGGTAGCACTTTTAGAGATAGATTCGATAGATTCAATTGTCTAACGTTAAAAATTTGTTCTGCATGTGCAGGGTCATTTAACCAAGCCCTGATTGCCGCATGTCTGTTTGGAATAAGTTCTCCTGGAGCGAATGCACCGTTGAGCTGAAAAACCGACAGTAATCTCTGGTTCCAAATATGCTCAAGCGCTTGGTTTTCTTCTAGAATGTTCAATTTTGTTTGCAAGGAAACAAAATCGGCAGGATCAGTTATGATTTTATCTTCATATAAAATTCCAGCCCTTTTATATTCAGGTTGTAGCGATCTTATCAAATCATAGAAAAGCAAATTAACATTATTAGCCCCGATAAAACCGAAATGTTTTTTTTCAATCTTGCTTATTACCTTGGGGAAGTTGATGGGGCCAACCGGAGCCTCTACTTTTAAGCGATTCCATTGATCTGTTAAAAACTGCGTATGCAGCTCTGCTTTTAATTCAAGAGTAGGATCCGGTGAAATTACTGAATAACAGGCTGGGGATCCAAACGGATTTTGTTCGGCAAGGGCTTGAAAGCATAAAGACTTTAACGAAAAAGGTTCTGTTATCTGACTACTCATTTTAATCCCCAATTTAAGATAAATTAAATTAACACATTTATAGTAATCTAAAACTAAAAAATTAATAAACGACTGGAACCGATTCCTATCGGTTCCAGTTAAAGCGCATTGAATTTACCGACTCACATTCCGTGAATAAGGTTTAAGTGCCTTTTGGAAAGGTCATGCCAGCATCGTTCCCTTGAACGTTCAATTCTCTGACATGAGGAATTGTGCCGATCTCATCAGGAAGGGCTCCCAGATGATTGTGATCTAAACTGATCCCAACGCCATGACGGGCATGATCGCGATCCAGGGTGAGCGCAATAGCAATATTTGGGGAAACAAGCATGAAGGCATTGTGGGAACCGTCAATACGGTCCGTACGGAAATAACCCACTTCCGGCGTAATAATGCACATATGCTTGTCGTGCAAATGGTTTCCATCTCCTCCGCTTAATTGGAAAAGAGGCAAACGCCAAGTATGGATTGGATGGCCATTTTGCATCCAAGCCCGGATCGCACTTGCTGCTCCAGGAATATCTTGCACATTGGTGATGCAGCATGTGTTCAAATCGGGATGTTGTCTCAAAAATTCAGCTTCTTCTGGCCATTCTTTTGGAAAGGGGCTTGAGGTCCCTGGAATACTATCGTTGATATACCGCAGAAATAGTTTCACAAGATTGCGATCTTCTGTGATCTGCAACTTTGCTCCAAGAGTTGTATAGTCCAGACCTTCTCCTTGCCCTTCGAAATAGCAGGCTTCAAAGGCCTTTTGAATGATAACAAGATTGCGCGGATCAGTTATTTGGGTGAAGCCATACTTCTGAATGATCGGTCCGGTAACAAGAGCTTTTCCATCTGGACTGTTCAGCTCTGATACAACATAGTTTTGCCCAATCGTCATGAACTCCTGGTTAGCCATCATAAATCGTGCGATGTCCCGTGGATGTAGCCGTTGAAAAATCATTGTGACGACTTCGATTGGAATGGCCAATGTTGTGAAACTGGAAGGAGGCGACTGCTCTCCCCTTTCTTCTTGCTGTTCTACGACTTGTCCCATCTGGACAAGAGCGAGCGCGTTATTTTCTTGGACTGGAACTTTAGATAAATCACCAGAAATTGACATAATAAATAACCCCATTAATTTAATTAAAAACTTAAATTGCATATATTTTAATAAAATTGAAATTATCCGTAAACCTATAACCTGTTTAATCTAATAATTAAAACTTTTATTTATACATAAATATATAAAAGAAATTTGAAAACGGACTTAAAAACACCACTTCTAAAGAGAACTCCACATAGCCGCTAGAGTCTGCACGGAGCCTAAGCTTAAGATTTGAGCGTTTATGCTGCTAACTTCCTTAGCCGCAACCACAAAAGAAGCATTGCCAGAAAGAAGAAGGCAAAGGTGATCGGCATGATCAAGGCGTCTTCCGGGTAGATGAATTCTGCGAGCAGAACGGCAATGACGGCCATGCTCATGTTGATCCAATTAAGGACGGCAGACGCGTTGGACTTGTTCTTAGCCCCTGTCAGGGCAAAGGAAGAGATGTGGGCGTAGATCACCGATTCGGCAATGTAAATAAGCACCATCGGAACAAAAAGGGTCCATGTCGTTACCCACCCCGCTGCAAACGGGACCAGCATCGTCATCGTGGCGATCAGCGTTCCAAGGATCCCTCCTCCTAACAAGTTGATGAGGGAAAAACGTCCTGCTAATCTTGCGCCTAGAAGGGAGCCGGAGACCATTCCGATGAGCGGGATAAAATTATAGAGGCCGAACTGCTCAGGACTGAGCCCGATCATTTTGATGCCGATGAAAGGTGATTTGGAAGCGAAGATGTAGATCACAGCAGTGCCGCATCCCATGATCAAACCGCTCGTGACCAGACGGGCATTCTTTAATTTTGCCCGATAGGCTGTGACAATCGACGATAAGCGAAGGGCCTGAGGATCCAACGAGGGCGCCGTTTCAGGGAGACGGCTAACAAGAAAGAGCCCTAGGAAGCTAAAGATAACCAAAAAGTAAAAACAGCTCTGCCA
>JAFEGV010000120.1 GCA_018239665.1 Verrucomicrobiota bacterium
GGCGTTGTTGCCAACGCCGCCCCTCAAGCAAAACTTACCGGCTTTTGCCGCCAAAGCGGGCTTTGGAACCGCCGCTTCGTCCTTTTCCAAAGGGTTTGAATTTGCCCTTGGAAGGAAACCTGCGTCCACCCCTTCTGTCGTTATCGAAAGACGAACCGTTTGGCTTTTGCGAACGGCCGAACTTGCGGTCAGCTTTAGGCTTTGGCTCAAGGCCTTCGATCGTATGGATGTTGATCGAAGAACCGGTCATTTTCGAAATTTTTGTAATCATCGACTCTTCCGCATAGGAAGCAAATGTGATCGCAACGCCTGATGCGCCGGCTCTACCCGTTCTGCCGATCCTGTGGACATAGTCTTCTTCTTGATAAGGAAGGTCGAGGTTGATGACGTGGGACAAAGAGGCTACGTCGATACCGCGCGCAGCGACGTCTGTCGCAACTAAAATTTGGATCTGCCCGCGTCTGAGCCGGTCAATTGTCCGGGTTCTTTGACGTTGGTTCATGTTTCCATGAAGGGCCCCTGAACGGTGTCCCTTTTCGTGGAGCTGAAGGGCGATCTCGTTAGCTTGCCGTTTGGTGGAAGTGAAGATGATCGCTTGGTCAATGGGCGTGTTCGCCAAGATATGGTCGAGAAGGCGTAGCTTGTGGCCCATTCCATCGGCAAAATAAAAGCGCTGTTCGATATTGCCCTTGACGGTGTGGTCAGGTTCAATTTTGATCTCGAAAGGCTGATTTTGCATTTTTTTGGAGATTTTGAGGATCTTCTGGTCGAGCGTTGCTGAGAACAGCAAAGTTTGACGATCTTTCGGAGTTGCCGCAGCGATCTTCTCAACAGGAGCGATGAAGCCCATGTCGAGCATCCGGTCCGCTTCGTCGAGGACAAGAAACTTGACTCTTGAAAGATTGATCCTGCCTTCGTCCATGTGGTCGATCAGTCGGCCAGGCGTTGCTACAAGGATGTCGTAAGGCTGGTGCAGTGACTTGATTTGCGGGGGATAAGGAACTCCGCCGTAAACGCAGACCGTTTTTAAATGGGGGAGGTGCTTTCCGAATTTTTTGGCTTCCGTGGCGACTTGGATTGCCAACTCCCGCGTAGGGACTAGAACTAAAATTTGAGGGCCCTTTCCTTTGGTTTTAGGAAGGGTGGTGAGTTGGTGAAGGGCCGGCAGCATAAAGGCGGCAGTTTTGCCTGTGCCTGTTTGCGCAGAGGCAATAAGATCTAAACCGCTCAAGATTTTAGGGATAGCGAGCGCCTGGATGGGAGTCGGCTTTTGATAGCCAATCTCTGTCAGGGATGTCATGATGGGAGGGGCAAGGTTAAAATCGGAAAAACTCATTATAGAGATACCTCTGTTATGGAGTAAATTTTTTCTTTCCAGAGGGGTTCTGAACCAAATGAATTTCTTTCTTGGACTTCCCATCTAAAAACTGCCAAGGATCATATGATAAAATCCTCTTATTCTCTAGTTAAATATCGATTCTACACTTTACAACCAGGAAATTTTTTAGTAATAACAAAGAGCGGTACCTAACATGAGTCAAAAGTTGACTGGGGACGCATGAACTGGGCTGCGGATGCCGAGAAGGCTGTTTCCCACTACGAAGGTCCGGTGGACCTTCGTAATGAGAAACAGGTGAAGCGACCTTGGGCGCGAACTGGTCTTTGTCAAACTCTTAACTTTTGCGCTTTCTTGGGAATAAATGAGGATATATGGACTTATCTCAATTAAAGAAAATTGCTGGTTTATTGGTCCTTGTGGTCGGTGCGGTATTCGTTGCTTATTCGATCCATTTAATGCAGAAAACGCATGAAGCCAAACAAAATGTTTCTGCGGTAGCAAGCCCTTCTTTGGAAGAGCCGCTAGGCGCGATTGTCGGAGATGTGCTGACCAAAAAAGTCAGCGAGAACGATCTAAAACAGACCTATCTGCTGATTGGCGGAATGGCCGTACTGCTCAGCGGAAGCGGTCTAGTTTTCCTGTTTAGAAGTAAAAGCTAGAGGATATTTCAAAGCTTTCAGTAGATGGAGCCTTTTCTCAAAAACGATCCCTTTAGAGTCTGTTAACGAATTTGGTTGGCGCTCTGCGAACCAGTTTGCGGCTAATTAAGAATAAAGACCAACTAAGACCGAAGACCAGTTCGCGGCCAAGGCCGCTTCACCTGCTCTTCAATGCGAAGGTCCACAGGACCTTCTCATGTAATCGCAGCCTTCTCGTGTGTCCGGAGGCTTCAGAATATACTGTGGGCTTGATTTATTTATTTTCTTGTCTCATATTCAATCCAATGTCATCACTTTTTGGAGGTGAAAATGAGACGCTTATCTTGGTTGCTCCTGCTTTTAACCACGCTCTGCCATGCAGATGAAAATGTGGAACTTCTGATTTGTCCCGATCAAATTGAAAGCAAAATTCAAACCGCTGCTAAGTCGCTCAACGAGCTATACCGCAATGACGAGGTTGTCATTGTCATGGTGATGAAGGGAGCCATCTGCGTCACCGCAGATCTCATTCGTCATCTGGACGTTCCGTTTACCATCGATTACTTGAAGGCCAGCAGCTATGGACAGCATGGGACTACGGCCGGCGAGCTGAAGGTCTCGGGTCTCGATGCTCTCGATATAGAAGGGAAACATGTGTTGGTCGTGGACGATATTTTCGATACGGGCAATACGATGGTGACTTTGATGTCCCTTATCCAGCAGAAGAGTCCAAAATCATTAAAATCCTTAGTCCTTCTTGTCAAAGATGTCCCAAGAAAAGTAACCTACCGTCCCGATTTTGTCCTTTTTGATATCCCCAACCGGTTTGTGATTGGCTACGGCCTTGATTATAAAGAACACTATCGAGGTCTTCCGGGTATTTTTGCCTTTATTAACGACACCCCACCATTGGAGTAATGCATATGATTTCCAAAATGCGTCTTACAATTGCCGTCTGCGCCGCGCTGACATCCTTTAGCCCGCTGGCAATTGCTGAACAGCACCACAAAACAGTCTTGAACCAACTGGTCTACGAGATCCGCAATCCCGATACGAAAGGAGAAGATTTTCGGAGGGCGTTGGAGAAGATCGGCGAATATTTGGCCATAGAGGTGATGGACCTGTTAGAGCAAAAGAGGGTGGAAGTTCAGACGCTGACCAATGCGACCGCTTCCCATTTTCTCCTTGAAGAGCAGCCCGTTCTTGTAACGATTTTGCGAGCAGGAGTTCCTCTTTGCATGGGAGTCCACAAGGTGTTTCCCGATGCTGAGGTGGGATTTATAGGGATGTCCCGCAATGAAGAAACGTTGCAACCGGACGTCGAATATGTCGCGATTCCCGATATCAAAGACAAATGTGTGATCTTAGCAGACACGATGATTGCAACAGCAGGATCCATTTTGGATGCCGTTAAAATCATTGAAGCGCGCGGGCCAAGGAAAATCTATGTCGTCGGCGCTATCGCATCAGAGCCGGGCATTCAACGCATTAAGGAAGCTTATCCATCGATCCATATCATAGCTGCGGCAGTGGACCCGACTTTAAATGAGAAAGGCTACATTGTTCCGGGGCTTGGCGATGCTGGCGACCGAGCTTACGGGCACAAGCATTAATTTCTTAAGAATTGGCATACTGCAGCCAAATGGGAAGGATCTGGTTGAGATAGTCCATGAACTTCCAGAGTCCGACACGATGGTGCAGATGCCCTAAGGGATCGAATTGAGCTTGGGGAAATGCGATCCCTAAACCGAACAGGCCGGGAGCGATGATCCCGGTCCTGTCATCATACTTGAGTCCTTCAAACTGCTCCAAAACAGGCAGCGCGCGTCTTTGGAATCCCGTTGCGTAGACCGCTTTGTTGCACTCTGCCAAAGACTCGGAAAATGTGTGCTCCGTAATTAACATCCGGCTCATATTTTTGGGCAGGGTGTGATCGATGTTCTGTTTCGCCCACGCCGCAGTAAATCCCTTGAGCCCTGTGTCATCGAAGAGGATCCAATCTTTGAGATAGACCGCATATTGATGCGGAGAACGGTAAAAGTTGATCACCTTGCGGACCTTGATGTTCATCAAGTTCGCAAGCACCAGCATGGCCGAGTGGGAGGACCCAAAGACAGCGATGCAGTCCTGCGGTGCAATGCTTTGCTTTAGGGCTTCGGGGTTTAGCGCTGTTTCGAGGGTGATTGTTTGAATTCCCGAGTGATTGAGCATTTTTGGCTCTGAGCCGATCGCCAAAATCGCATTGCGGGCAAAAAGGGAACTTTGATCGGTCTTTATTTCCCAGAAGCCTTTGTCCAGATTAAGGGCCATAGCTGTGGATTGCGATGCGGCGACCTTGCCCTTAAGCCGGTCTGTGATCCACTGCAGCGGAGCCACGATATGTTCTAAGGAGCAGGTCTCTTTAGGGTTCAAGTCCTCTAATGTGAATCTCTTTTTATGGTTGTCAAATTCAAAAGCGTCGCAGTTATGGATAAAGCGCAAGAACAGTTCAACCGTTGTGTTGCTAGGCACAGAGCTCCATTTTTTTCCAAGGTCGCCGACGCAAAAGTCGGGATCGATCCAAACGATCCCATTTGGGTCCTCTCCTGCATCCAGCAGCTTTCCTAAAGCGGCTATCCCAGCGGGGCCTGCTCCGACAACCGCCCATTTGAATTGTTTAGACCGGTCCATTTGTTCCCTTTGTATCTTAGCTTTCTGCATAACATATCGAAGTGTGTTGGGAATTTCAAC
>JAFEGV010000121.1 GCA_018239665.1 Verrucomicrobiota bacterium
CAAGCGATTAGAGCTTTTGGCGGCGTCTGAAAAAGTATTGATCGACGAAATGCCCCTCATGCCGATTTTTCACTACACCATGCTTTATGTGAACCAACCCGAGATCAAAAATGTCGTCCTGTCGAGCTCCGGCCAGCTTGATTTTAAATGGGCTTATTTCGATAAAGGGGATCAGAGAGAAGAAGTTAAAGGGGATGTGCGATGAGAGCATTGTGGATTTTAGCAGCCTTAGTTGTGCATTTAGGTCTTCATGGCAATGAGCTATGGATGACCAACGATAGTCCGTTTCCTCTGCGAGCCCAGGTGTATGGGGCCGCCGGGTTCTATGAAGAGCAGACGGTGGAGCCTGGAACCCAATGGCATTGGAGCGATGACCAGGCCTTTTCAGGTCCTGCAAACGCTCCGAACACAGGCGCATCGAACTATACGGTGTTCTGGTTTTGCGCCAAGGGAGGCCAACCCTACGGCACAAACACAAACGTTATCGCGGGATCTTGGGTCTTTGCCCAAACTTCCAATGGGCAACAAAGTTGCCCCCTTCCGAAAAAAGCGCCTACATCGCCGACGCCAACAACACAGTAGCGGTTTTTAATGAACAAGATCATTGGATTTTTATTACTAGCGTTATTTTCTGCGACAACTGCTTTTGCAGGATCAATCCGCCTTAAAAATAACAGCGATCAAAAACTGCGGGTGATTGTGGATAGCGCCGGAGGGATGAGCCTTGGAGAAGTGATCATCGATTCCGGACAGTCTCTGACCTGGACCGATACTTACGGAAACAGAACGAATAACCGCGGCGCAAGGACTCCTCTTCAATACGGAGACGCTTCTAATACGCCATACACTGTTTCTTGGTATTGCATGAGCGGAGATCCCTATTCGGTCTGCACAGATGTCGCAGTCGGCAGCCTTATCATGTCGGACAGCTGCGATGGCCTGCGGGCCTGCAAGGGCAAAAAAGCAGGTTATCCCGATCACTTCACGGAAGAGGAAACCTCTCCATAACGGTGATCAGACGATCCTAAACACTCTATGCGCATTGCAATATCCGGCACACATTATTCAGGAAAATCAACGCTTGTCCAGGCCCTTGGAAAAGAGATGCCCGGATATGAGATCTACGATGAGCCTTATTGGGCTTTGACAGAACTAGGGCGTCAATTTTCCGATCCTCCGACCATTGAAGAATTTGAAGAGCAATTGGACTATTCGATCGCTTTGATCAAAGAGAGTGCGAATAATTCCCTTTTTGATCGTTGCCCGATCGATTTTTTAGCTTATGCGCTGGCCATTGCAGAAATGGACTGCATTGAGTTCGATAGCGAAACTTGGGAATTGAAGATCGCTAAGGTCCTGCCCTCGATAGACCTTCTTGTTTTCTTGCCTCTAGAGAATCCTGATCGTATCCCGGTCCCAGCTTCTGAAGACAGCCTCTTTCGTGAATTAGCCGATGAGAAATTGCGAGAGCTGATCCTAGACAACTCCCGGCAGATGATGACGACGAAAGTGTTAGAGGCAACAGGCATTCTAAATGAAAGGGTGAAAAAAATTAAGCAGCAACAGGCTCCCATCTGACGCGGGTCTTGAAGCAGTCTATTTATTAAGTAAGCTTTTTTTAGCGTTCTCAAGAACTTCTAAAGCCTCTTCTAGAGGAAATTCCCAATTTTTTGCATTAGAAGGAGAAAAAAATATTACAATAGGCTCTTTTTCCTCTTGAGAAATTTCAGCCCATTGTTCATTGCAATAATATATTTCTGCAAATACCTTTTCTTTACTTGAATCACTAGCAATTCGAAAAGAAAATCCCTTTTTGTGCATATCAATACTGTATTTGCCATTAATAAACGAACATGGACTTAAAAAAACAGAAGCTGATCGACAGAAATATCGTGCGGCTCAGTAGGTATCGATGTCGAAACTTTTTGTTCTTCGAATCCGACCCCGATGGTAACAACGGAAGGAGCGATGGTCTTCATGACCTTGAGAAAACGATCGTAATGCCCTCTTCCGTACCCAATCCTCTTTTTTTCTGCGTCAAATCCAAGGCCCGGCACCAAGATGCATTCGATGGACTCCCAGGAAATCCTTTTGCAGAGATCGGGAATTGGCTCGAGGATGGAAAATGGGGACAGGGCGAGTTGATTGGGGATGTCGTTAACGGCAAAGATTTCAAGGACTTCTCCGACAACTTTCGGAAGCGACAATCTGTTCTGTTCGGCAAGGTGATGATTGATTTTCCAAAGGTCGATCTCATCGGGCTTGCTGGCAAAAGAGAGGATAGATCGATAGGATTTAAGCTTTGAGACCAAATCGGTATAAAGGCGCAAAGAGGCCTGCTCCCTTCTGGTAGAGGGGATAGAGCTCCTGAGGTCTCGCAAACAATGGCGCAAAGACTGCTTGTCCAGCTTCTTGGCATTGCGCCCTTCGTGCCAGCCGATTTCGACGCAGGCATCGGCAATTGCGGAGCTTTCGAGCAAGGTTTTATCGCGCATTGGACTCATCGTGAAGTTGAGGCTTTCCTTTTTCGTAGGAAATCTTTTTCCAAAAGATCCCTTCGCTTGTGAACAAAGTGGCCAGGCCTTTGCCATCTTCGATTTTGGACACGGGCTTTTTATCCCCTTTTTTAAAATAGGACCCTTTAATCAGCAAGTCATTTGCATAATCTTCGACCATCATGATGTCGCCGTTTTTATACCAAGCAAAACTAAGGCCTTGCTTCTTTTGCTGATGCACCTCTCTTTGACTTTCAAGGGTACCGTTCTCGTACCACGTTTTCACTTGGCCCTCGATCTGATCTTCATGCCAGTGCAGGTTCAGTTTGGGTTTGGGCTTCTCTTTAGTGGACGAAGGGTAATATTCCCATTCTTCCCCTTGCTTTTTGTCATTGAGAATGTGGTAGGCGCAATGCAAATCGCCGTTCGGAAAATATTCTTCCACCAGCCCTTGTTGAATGCCTTTCTGGTACTCAATCCTTGAAGCAATGCGTCCGTTCTGAAATAACGGCTTGACCCCGGTGCCATCAACAATTTCTCCGCATTTTTCTCCTTGGGGATCAAAATAAACTCCCGATAAAAGAAGCCCTTTATCGTAGACCTCGTCGTAAGCATTGACGCTTGCAGACCATTTACCGAAGGCAGCTCCTTGTTTGAGCCCCTGCACGAAAGGGATGGTTTCTAAGATGCTGCCCTCTTCGTCGAAGCTGAGCGTCTCGCCATGGATATTGCCTTGGTCATAAGGGATAGTCTGCGAGATCTGGCCGTTAGGATGGTAGTAGGTAGAAAGTCCGTGGAGAAGCCCTTTATCGTAATGGATCTCTGCAATGGTATTTCCTTGCTCATCCCATACCTGGCTTTTTTCATGGAACACCCAGCTGGTTTGGGCCAGATCGTTAATATCTGCCAAGCCCTCGATCACGTTAGCATGGATCCTCTGCTGGCCGTTTGCATACCATTCTTGGTAGGTCCCGTGGGCCCTGCCATCGACAACTTCCAGAAGCTGCCAAATGTGGCCGTTGTTATGGTAGCTTGAAATTTTCGATTTGCTTTTGCCTTGAGGATTCCTGCCATAGACGCGCAATACTTTTTGATAGGGCTGCGGAGTGAGGAAATCTATCGATTGGTAGGGAGTCAGCCGGTCTTTGATGCTGATCGTTTCTGTGAAGCCGTTTCTATCGATGAGCTGCATGCTGACGATCTGATCGCTCTGATCAGGGGTTTGCCTCTGGCAGCTAGAAAATAGAACGGCAATAAGTAAGAGCGGAAGAAGTCGGATCATAGTAGTTCCTTAAGGAGAAGAGCTTTCCCGTTTGATCAAGTGCATGTTGATCGCATAAACAAATTCTTGCGATGAAATTTCTTTTTTATAGAGTTGAAAATCTTTGATGATCAATTGGGGCCTTTTTTCTTTTGGGCCGTAGGGCCAAATGGTCACCCCTTCGATTAAGCTTAAGGTTTTCTTAAGGTCCTCTTCGTTCATTTCAACAAGGTGCTGCTGCTTTTCTTCCACTTCCTGGAAACGGTTCTGCTGCCTGGTTTGGACTTCTGAAAAGAGAAGCCGATTAGGACCTTCCTTAAGGAAATGGAGCCGTTTTTTCAAAGTGTCATCGTTCGGGCTGTCGAGCAGCAACGCTTCGGTCTTTTTGATCTCAGGTTCAAGGAAGCAAAGAGTTTCAAGATGCTTATCGATATAAAAATGGTCAGGGTTTTTTAGCGAAGCGAGGAAGTCGCTTTCTTTTTGGTGCAGCGTTTGCAATTGCGCGCTTTTTTTATGGATCCTTAGCATCTCGTCTGCAAGATTTTCATAGGCAAAGAGCTGGGCGAAAAAATGGAAGAAAAAATACAAAAAAGGAAGCGGGGCGATCGCGAACAATGCCGTGTAAGCGGCCGGCCCTGCAAATAGGGAGCGGAGCTTAGGAAGATACCGGTTCATCGCGCCTCCCTTTTGACGAGGTTGAGCTCAAAAGAGGTCCAATAGGTATTTTGCTGGGCATTCCATTTGATCTCTTTTTTGGCATTCACAATTCGATCTCCTTTTAAGAGGGCATCGTGAAATTCTCTGGCAAGGCGGGGCGTTGAGGAGGTCAGCTCCAGATCGACCTTTGCCGCATAAACGCCGCCGGCTTCGCCAAGCTTTGGATGCTTG
>JAFEGV010000122.1 GCA_018239665.1 Verrucomicrobiota bacterium
GATCTTTGGAAAAGCTCGAAAAGGTGATCTCCTGTTCGAAAAAAGGGAAAAATCTGGAACAGCCTGTCCATGATTTGGCTTCGGAAATGACGAAGACGAGGGAATTTATCCCTTCCGACCATCCTGAAATGCTAGTGCTCGAATACTATGCTAATATCTCGCTGCGAAAAGAGCAGCGTGAAAACTTGATCAAAATGACCACGCTTGATGACCGCGGAAAGTTTCCGCCGATGCTCTTGCAGATGATCATGAGCGCAGGAAAGACCTCCGTCTTAGGAACTCTGCTCGCGTTGATGAAGGCCGACGGCTACCACCTGTCGATCCTATTTACGCCCCGTTCGCTATTAGATACCAACGCCCCGGAAATGCAAGAGAGGAACTTCTCGTTCTTTGGCCAGCGCGGACATACGCTGACGTTCAACCGCGGCAAAGCTCATTTCAATGTGCCTCACTTGCTCAGGATGCAGCATTTGCTGCTCCAGGCCATTGAACGTCGGGAGTATCTGATCTTATGCCCCGAAACGTTGCTCAGCATGCAGAACCAATACATCGAGGCAAGAGAGAAAGTCTATACCTTGCGGCAGCAGCAGCTTGGCGCTACTCCTAGCCAAAGAGAGAAGCTCCAGAAGGAAATCGAGAAATGGGAGGCCCCTGCGCAAGAGCTGAAAAAGATCCTTCATCTCATCCGCCAGCGCGGCGCCGCGACATTCGATGAGATCGATACCCAGTTTTCACCGCGCAAAGAGCTCAACTATCCGGGGATTGAGACCACAAGGCTAGACCGGGTCAGCGTCGAACTGGTCAGCGCCCTTTACGAGATTGCATCGACCGATCCAGATTTTAAGCAGATGGGCTTGAACCTGCCTGAAAATACCCAATCGCGCCTTGTTCCCAATCAGATGGAAGCGATCAAGCCCCTCCTCGCTCAAAAAATCCTTGCAGCGATTCAATCTAATCCTCTCTGGTGCCAGCACCTTGGGCTCGGAATTGTTTGCGATAAAAGACAGATCGAACAACTGACCGACTACTTTTTAAACCCGGGCAGCGAAGCTCCCGAATGGATTGCTGCCTTGCATGCTTCCGGAAGCGAAACAGATTGGAAGGCTGCGGAAAGGCTCGTTTTGATCCGGCAAGAGATAGCGCAGTGGCTCCCATCATGCTGGAAATACAGCGCTAATGAACATTTCAGCAGGTCTAAGGAGCATCCCGATTACCTGGCTGCAAAACCGAATATTTGCGCCAGCACCCCTAATGAAAGCGCCGAGATCGCCCACGCGTGGGAGCTTGTCAACAAGACATTGCAGCTCTACGTCAGCACGGGAGTTGACTTAAGTCAGACAAAGTCGATCGTCGAGTCGTTGCAAAAACTTGCAGTGATCCAAAGCAGAAAGCTCGGGTCGGATTCAGGAGGAAAAGAGCTTGTCGGCCCGGACAAGAAGGCTTCCATATTCGATAAGACGCCTGCTGTGCAGTTTTTCAAAAAAGCTGTTGCAGGGGCCGGCCAGGAAGGGCTTGATCTGATGAAGTTGAAAGTCAATGATGAAGAAACGATAAGGAAGGTCCAGAAGGTGCTCAATGCCGGAACTGCAGAGTCGACCCGGATGATCATCCAGTACCTCAACGAGCAGGTTTTCCCTGAGCTGGAATTTCATAAGGACCAGATCCACAATAACGCTGCAAACTTAAGCGGGGCCGTCGACTCGGAGCAAGGCTATTCCGGAACAACTGCCAACCCTTTCATCTTTTCCCACACTTATCTCCAAGATCCCGAAAAGAGGATCGTGCTCGACAAAGGCGCTTATGGAAGGGTGATCGATACGCTGTGCCGCGCTAATCGGACGGTCCATACCGTAAGCACAAAGCTCAAGACTGCAGAAGATCTGATGAAAGCGGTCCATCAGAAAAAAAACGTCGAGGAGAGGAACCGTTTTCATGCGTTCATCGATATCGGCGCCTACTTCAAAGGACACACCAATGCTGAAGTGGCCTCTTCCTTTCTTGCCTATTTTTCAGTTTTGGAACAAAGTCCGATCGAGAGAATCTTGTACTACGACGATACAAACAATAAATTGGCGTGCCTTAAAAAAGGAAGGAAAGAGCCGATCTATATCGACTCGACCGAATCGAAAACGATTTTCGCAATGACCGGACTGAAGAAACAGCAGCTGTTCACGTTCTACGATCAGTTCCACACCGTTGGATCGAACATCATCCAAGATCCTCATGCGAAAGCTTTTTATACGATTGGGGACCAGACCGTGCTGCGGGACGAGCTTCAAGGCGATATGAGGATGCGCAGCCTTCTCGAAGAACAGGAAATTGAAGGAATCATTCCAGAAGACCTCATCCCGCTGATCTCCCATCGGATCGAAGAACCGATTGTTGAAAAGCCTTCGATCGAACAAATTTTGCTCTTTGGAGAAGTCAACGGACTGCTCAGAGACAGAGAGGATAATCTCAAGGCGTTTTCTTTGAAGCTCAATGCAGCGGCAAGAAAATATGTGTTGGATAAGCTCTATGTTAGCAGCGGCGAAGAGGAAGAAGCCCTCTATGCTGCGGCACGAACTTTTTTCATTAAGCCGATGACAGAAGAGCTCTTCTCCCAATATGGAGGGTCCCCCAAATCACTTGAAGCTGACAAGTACATCGAAGCTCTGATGCAGCGCTTCCTTGCCAGGATCCAGTTGATCGAGCCTTACTTGCCTAATAGCGAAGCCGAAACGCTAAAGAAAGAACTTGCCGAGATCTCTTCCATTTCAGAAAGCTATATTCCTCCACAAATCGACAGCCGATCTCAAGGACAGGACAACACGGTCGAAAAGATCGCGGACATTGAAAAAAAGGTCGATAACTTGAACGAGCTTGACCTTGATACCCAAAAGGACCTCGCAAAGGATGAAAAACCGCAAAAGGCTAAAGAAATCCCCTGGAACTTCGCTTCTCTAGACGTTCTTCTCCAGCAGCTCTATGCACCGTTCATGCAAGGCTCAATGTCAATAGGCATGGCTGTAGAATCTAGGTTTCAAAGCTTGTCGGATGTGATGAACATACACGGCGAATACGCCATCTTTTCCGATTCCTTTGCGCCGGAATTCTTGGTGAGCAATAATTTTATTGAAACGGCCTCAGGTCAATCGAATCTATTCGAGCAGCTCCAAAAGACACCTTATGAAACCCTTCTGTTCAAGGATCCTCGCTCAGGGAAGTTCCATCTGCTTCTGTTAACCACAATGGAGGCCCAAGGTTTCTTCAAAATGATCGCTGAGAATGGAGGGAAGTGTCCCTTTACATTGTTGAACGGCGATGGAAGCTTTAGAGCAGGAGAGCCGATCGACCCTAATGCTCCCGATGTCCAGCAACTGATCGTCCAGATGCTCTTTTTCTCAGGCAGGCTTTCACTGCTTCAAGAGCAGAAGTGGGAACGAGGATTGGCCGATTATCTTTTAGTGAACCGAGCGATGAAAAGAGATCTTTTTGAGGCTGTGATCCTTGAATCGAAGAAGTTTCAGGATTATGAGCACAGCATGTTGAAACGGGCGCTCAATGCGCCATCGGAAACTGTTTCCAAGGTCGATCCGGTCTTTGCAGAGCTTAAGGCGGCCTATTTTGCGCTGAGGCATGGAAATTGGTTCAAATGCAAAGAAAGCGTTGAAAAGCATTTTAGCTCTCTTGCAAAAGGCCGTCCGGAAGAACTATCGATTGTGATCGGTATAGCAAGGACCCTGGCCCGCGCTGCAAAATCGCCCGTGCATGCTCAATGGGGATCTCGCCTGCTTCTGGAAAGCCTTGCCTTTTTGACAGGCTATGCAAAAAGTAAAGAATATAAACCGATTGAAAAGATGATCGAAGTCCTTAAAGAGCCGGTCGGCGATGAGCTCAAAAAGCAGATCATCCAAGCGTTGATGCAGATTCCCGAGATGCCGGCCGATCTGATTAAAACGGCATATGAATACACCTCTCGTTCCGTCATCGGCGAAAAGTCGGAAGTCCCTGCGGTCATCGAAACATTAAATAACAGTTTGCTGTTGCTCAACCAATTGAATCAACACGTTCTGTTTGAGGACTTTGTTGCCATCGGCGGCAAGCAATTGCTGGATTCTTGCATCCCAAGCGACAATTTACGCAGATATCGGGATGAGGGCAAAGTGGATAAGCCAGCAATCGCGTTTGAAGCAATCATGACTTTGCTTCGCAGCTTAACGATTCATCAAGACACCCAAGCTGATCTCCTGTTCAGATACGCAACTCCTTTTTTGATGAAGCATCTAGAAATGATGCGCGAGAGTTATCTCAGAATGGCGGATAGGATGGATAAAGAGTTTAAACCTTACGACCATGAAAAGAAGGCGTTGCAATTCTATGAGGTTTTCGTGGAGAAATACTGCGGGATCCGTCCTGAACTCGACCAGATCTTCATCGAGCAGTTGATCCAACCGATCATCCAAAGAGCGCACAGACAAAATTACGAAACTAAAGAATATTCAGAAACAGAGAGTTCTTATGATTGGCCAGGATTTGTCAAAGCTCTGGAGAAGACAAAACATCCTTATGCTGTCGAGCAAGCGGAGAACCTTCGTCTTAAGTTTGAG
>JAFEGV010000123.1 GCA_018239665.1 Verrucomicrobiota bacterium
TTTTTGACCAAGTTTGGAAAAATGGTCTATCTGGTCCATCGCAGAGACCATCTTAGAGCTTCGAAGATCATGTGCGCCCGGGCGTTTGATCATCCTAAAATCGGGATCTTGTGGGATACCGTCCTTGAAAAAGTCGAAGGGGATGCCGTTGTCCAGTCGGTCATTCTTAAAAATCTGAAAACGGGCGAAGCTTTGAAAAGAGATGCCGGCGGAGTTTTCTTTGCCATCGGCCATCAGCCCAATACCGGTTTTCTCCAGGGACAGATCGAATTGGAAGAGACGGGGTATATCAAGGTAGCTCCCTTTTCGACTAATACGAATATTGAGGGGGTATTTGCAGCCGGCGATGTCCAAGACCATATTTACCGGCAGGCGGTCTCCGCTGCTGGTTCCGGTTGTATGGCAGCGCTCGATGCGGAACGATGGCTTTCTGCAAAAGGGCTCGTATCGTGATGCAGAAGTGGTTAGAGGGAATTGCAAAACTGCTTTTCCCGAAAAAATTGATGATTTTGAGACTGTTTGCGAGTGACAGCGTAGCTGACACGGGCCATTCGACGAAGCCGACCCCTAGTGGGTCGGGTAAGAAGAAGGGGCTCAAACAGCCTCAAAAGGGCGATTTTAACGGGAAAATGAGTTTTGCAATTCCCTCGTTAGGCTATTCCGTTGCATGCATGGCCCCGGTATTTGCCTCTTCTTTAGAGACTAAGCCGTGGTTCGGTTCTGTTTGGGAGTTTAACTTCTCTTCAGCATATACCTATAGCCGCTACCACCGCGTTGAGGGGGCTTCCGTTCAGCTGCGCCATCCTTCCAATGATCAGCTGCTCCGTTTCGACCTTGGCATCTCTCCAGCCGAGATGTGGGATCTCCAGGCTGAAGTCGAATTTGTCAATACGCCGCGGCAAAGCTTTAGCTACCGTAGCGCCGCGGTCCAAGCCCGGGTCCAATGGTTGAACGACATCGCTGGAGATCCTGTGAGTTGGACGACAGGGTTCAATATCCGCGAAGTTTCCGATAAAAGCTTGCGCGATGTCAGCTGCCCCTATCATGCGATCGTCGATTTTGAACTGAACACAGCGATCGGCAAGGAATGGTCGAAAGGCCCATATTGGAATGTGAGGACGTGGGGAAACATCGGATTAGGAATTGCCAACGAAGGTTATCCTTGGCTGCGCGGGCTTTGGGTGTTTGAAAAAAATTGGGACAACCACCATCGCGCCATTGTGTTTGCCGACGGGTATTTTGGGTTTGGAACGAAGCAGCATGTGAATGTCGACCATTTTAACGGATGGGCGAAGTTTCACCACCAATCAATCGATTTAGGGCTGGGATACCAGTACCATTTCGATTTGTGGGGAGACATTACAGTCTCCTATGCCCGACGCGTCTACGCCCACACATTCCCCGAACAAGTGAACTTCTTCACAATCGCCTATCAAATTCCATTCTCTGTTCTCTAAATTTTATAACTTAAGAATTTTTTTTGAAGTTTTGTCCGATGAATAGACATGTCGGGTGACAAGCGCTGCGCCATTGTCCCCCGCGACCCCCTTGAGACTCACCTCGCTTCTCTAAATCGCGTGCTCGGAAGCGGTCCGTGCAGAGCACTGTCCCGCCCGCCCTAACGGGCTTTCCTGCGCTGCGATTTAGCTTTGCGATCTGAGTCCATTGGCTGCTCGTAGCGCTCGTTTCCCGCCAGGACTTCGTCTCGATTTGGCGGGACCCTTCTCGCGTCGACTCGCAGAACCAATTTTCAATGTTTCGCACAAAACGTTAATCCTCAAATTAAGAGCAGAACCTCTGTATCTTAAATAGCTAATATTTTAGAGCTGGTACAAAAAGAAGCATGGACTTAATCAAAGAAGAATGGTCCTGCGAGTCGACGCGAGAAGGTCCTGTGGACCTTCGCAGTGAAAAGCAGGTGAAGTGCCCTTGGGCACGAACTGGGCTGCAGGGGACAATGGCGTAGCGCTTGTCACCCGACATGTCTATTCATCGGACTAAGGATTTCAAGACATTTTCGGTCTTGTCTACATTGTTCAGGTTTTGAACCAGATGGCGACGGCGGTGACGTAGAGCTGGCAGTGGCTGATTGATATTTGAACGGTGGTGTTCTTCAGCCGCTCTTGGAGCTTTTCGGAGAAGTTGACATGAGGCTTGCCGGCCTTGTCGTTGATGATCTCGATGTCGAGCCAGGACGCATGCTCGCCAAATCCGGTCCCAAGAGCTTTAACGACCGCTTCTTTAGCTGAAAAGCGTCCGGCAAAGTGGGGGATCGGATCTTTGTACTTTAAGCAATAATCCTGCTCTTTGACAGTAAACAAGCGAGAGATCAGACGATAGCCGTGGTTGTCGATGCTGCCGCGGATCCGTTCGATCTCGATGATGTCATTGCCTAATCCCAGGATCATCGAATTCTCAGCGTTCGTCATGGTCCTCGTCTTCATCAAATTCATGGGAGAGGGACTCGTCGTCGCAGGCGTTGCAGAAGATCATCCTTCCAGATGTTGTGTGTTTGACGGAGAGGACTTTCGCATCGATGGTCTCGCCAATATAATTGCCGCCGCCGTTGACAACGACCATTGTGCCGTCGTCGAGATAGCCTACCCCTTGGCGTGGCTCTTTACCATAACGCTGGATCTTGATCTTGATGTATTCGCCTGCTTGCATCAGAGGTTTTAAAGCATTGGAAAGGGAGTGGATGTTGATGATCCGGATTCCCTCTACAGAGGCGGTTTGGATCCGGCTGATGTCGGCTGTCAGGATATTTCCATCTAAAAGACGAGCAAGGCGGATGAGCTTTCCATGGGAATCTTTCACTTCAGGGAAGTCGGTGTCGTTGAAGCGGAGGTCGAGCTCAGGGACCGCTTCGAGCTTTTTAATGACTTCCAAGGAACGGCGCGCTTTAGATTTTGAGACCTCGTCGCCAATTTCAGCGAATGCGTATAGTTCTTTAATGATGAAACGCGGGATGATGAGCTGATGGTCAAGAAGGCCGGTCGCTGCAAGGTCGATGATACGCGCATCGGAGAGGACGGAACTATCGATGATCAAGTCCTTTTTCTTTTGGGCGGATGGGGCAAACTTGACAAAGGGGATGCTGACGTACAGCTCGTCGGAAGAGCGGAGGGTCATGATCGTTCCAAGATAAGTTCCGAAGAGGAAGAGGGCGATCTTGATGATTTCAAGGGTTTGAGGCTGCAAGATGATCGAAATGCGGCTGATGTCTAGGACGGCATCGAAGACGAGGACAAGGGCCTCTCCCATCAAGTAACCGATAAAGATCCCGACAATAGCGATATTGAAGGAACGGAGGTTGAACCGTTTGAAAAGGGTGTCAAAGCCGATCAGCAAAAAGCCGAAGATGACGCCGATCACCACTCCAATTAGGGCATTTGTATGCGCTGTCCCCGTTGGGCTCGAAAGCATGAACGTAGTCATAAAGAAAATACTTAAGATTACGAAGAACAAACGTAAAAATGTCAGCGATACATTCATATATGCTCCCTAATTATTAGAGTGATGTGACGGATTGTAGAGTTGCTCAAGATTTTTGTCGATAGCGGGATCGTTACGTCTCTAAATTTAATTTCGCAATGTAGGGAAAAAATGTTATACTTTCTCATTTTAACCCAGATGGAGGGGATATGAAGCTTACCCATTTTAAATTGATCCTATTTTCCGGCTTTGTCTGGTTCGGGATTGGAATTTATCTGCTAACTCTTGGAATGAATTTCATTGTCGGAACTGCAACAACTGCGGTCAACGATACAAGCTCTTTAATAGCGTTGTTCTCTCCAATTGCAGGTGGCCGAGAGCAAGCAGGGCTTCTCCTCATTATTATAGGGCTTATGATCGGCTTCCTCAAAGGACGCTTTGTCCTGTCGAAAACTGTCCAGAGGGTTGTCCAGAGGATCATTTCCTTGCCCCTTCCGATCAAGCTGTCGCAGGTGTATGGAGTTCGGTACCTTGCCTTGATCGCTCTGATGGTCTTATTGGGAATGAGCCTAAAGTGGTTCAAACTTCCTTTGGAAGTGAGGGGATTGGTGGATGTTGCCATTGGTTCAGCCCTAATGAATGGAGCTTTGGCCTATTTCCGACTGGGATTTGCGCTTCGCAAGCAACAGTCCAATTCGTAGTCAAAGAGCATTTAACGAAATCTTATGGAAGGCAATTTAGATCATTTTGGTTCCTTTATTCGCAAGATTGTTCCAGGTGCGTCTAACGATGAGATCAAGGCTTTCTCTTCACAGGCTAAGAGCCTAGAATTTCAGAAGGGGGAGTTTTTCGTTAAGGAAGGGCAGGTCTGCAGGACGCTGCTCTTTATTCATCGTGGCCTTTTCCGCTATTATCTTTTGCATGAAGGGAAGGACATCACAAAAGATTTCGCTGTTGATTCCCAAAATCCATTTTGCACTTCGTTCACCAGTTTTATGCTCCAAAAACCCTCTGAAATTTGGATTGAGGCCCTGGAAACATCTCAGGTTTGGGCGTGGGACAAGTCGGATGTCGAGCCCTTATTTGAACATCATCCC
>JAFEGV010000124.1 GCA_018239665.1 Verrucomicrobiota bacterium
GTAAAAGTCAAGATCGCCTGCTGCCGCGGGAAAAAAATGCACGACAAACGCGCCGCGATCAAAGAACGCGAGCACAAGAAAGCGATCGACCGCGCCCTTCGCGACCAGGGCTGATCCAAGCAATCCCCTCATCGGAAAGTCAAGACATTTGACTCTGCAAGCTGTTTGATTTATGATGCACCTCTAACAACACAAAAGATTGGAGTGCATCCTATGAAAGTCATCATTCCTCGCCTCGATTTAGTCTCATTGATTGGAAAAATTCAAAACATCGTGGCTGCCAAGCCAGCCATTCCCATCTTGGCCAACGTCCTGATTGAAGCTGTCGATGACCAGCTGATCATTAGCGCAACCGATCTGACCGTGAGCATGCGCGCCTACGCAGAAGCTAAAGTTGTCGAAGAAGGCGCAATTACATTGCCCGCCCGCCGTTTTTTTCAGCTGATCCGGGAACTGACATCACCTACCGTCGAGATCCACTCATCATCGCCCGATATGGCCTCCATTAACGCCGGCACATCCCACTTCAAAGTGCACGGAATGCATAAGAATGAGTTTCCCGCTCTGCCCGATCTTTCCGACGGCGTGCACCTCTCTTTAACAAGCCCGTTGCTCCGGGAAATGCTCTCAAGGACAGCTTTTGCCGCCGCGCGCGATGACAGCCGTCAAGTGTTGAACGGCGTCTACCTTCAGCAAGCTAACCAACTGGCAATCTTTATCGGCACAGACGGAAAACGGCTCGCAAAGATCCATGTGCCCGTCGATCTCCCTCCTGAGCAGACAGGGTCCTACATCATCCCCCTCAAAGCAGTCGATGAGATGATCCGCATCCTCGATAATAAAGAGGACCTGGCCAAACTGACCCTGATGAATGATAAAATCGCTATTGAAGTAGGTCCGGTAACCCTCATCAGCAAGCTCCTGTCCGGCCAATACCCCGACGTCAGCCGAGTTATCCCGGAAAAAAAGCAAAACACCATCTCTTTGCATCGGGAAGAACTGATCTCTTTGCTGCGCCAAGTCTCCTTGTTTACAGCAGATAACAGCAGCTCTGTCCGTTTTACATTCACGACCGGCGAACTCCACCTAAGCGCCGTCAGCGGAGAAATCGGCGAAGGCAAAGTGAACATGCCCGTCAATTATGGCGGCGAAAAGCTCGACATCGCCTTCAATCCGAACTTCTTCCTCGATATTTTGCGCCACAGCAAAGACGAGACGGTGCACTTTAACGTTTCCGACTCCTACAACCCCGGGTTGATTACAGATTCGACAACGGCAGAGTTTGTGATCATGCCGATGCGGTTAGAAGCATAAGACATGAACCTATCCCAGTGAAAAGTTTCAGTCGATTTTGCGGTTCTTTTGAGCCGATTTTTAATCCAAAAACCAGGGGTAATATCGACAATTGAATATTATCCCTGGTTTTTGGATCGAAAATCGGCCAAAATAATCCTCAAAATCGACGAAAATTAGACACAAAAAACGTGAAAAATCGGGAATTTGGGAAGGAGGCGTCATGAATTTGAGCCAGGCGAAGCCGACGCCGAAGCAGCTCAACTTGAATAAGTTGGGCGATGCAGACGGGTCTCAAAGTCGTTGGCTGCCCGACGCTGCCAAAAACCGATTTTTCATGTTGTTTGTGTATATTACTGGGATAGGTTCAAATGTGGCTACAGCACCTGGTCTTGCGCAATTTCCGCAATTATGAGCAGGCTCAGGCTTCCTTCTGCCCCTCCGTAAATGTGATTTACGGAGACAATGGACAAGGAAAAACAAACCTCCTCGAAGCGATCTATCTGATCAGCACGGGGAGGTCCTTTCGGACAAAGAGGTTAAGCGACCTGATCCGAACCGGCGCCAACTATTTTTATGTGGAAGCCCATTTTTCCAAAGATGGGATCTCCCAATGCATCAAGATCTTCTACGACGAGCAATCCCGCAAAGTCCAGACCAACAACACAGTCCATAACAATTTTAATTCTCTCTTGGGAACACTTCCCGGAATTCTCTTGTCTCCGGAAGACCACGCCTTGATGAGCGGCTCCCCGGCGGATAGGAGAAAGTTCATCGATCTTCATATCGCGCAGATCGATCCCCTCTACGTCTATCATTTAGGCCGTTACTTCAGGGCGATGAAACAGAGGAACCATTTGCTGAAAAGCCGAAGCGAGGCCACTCTTGCCGCCTGGGAAATGGCGATGGCCCCTTCTGCCGCATATATCATTGAAAAGAGAAAGGAAGCCCTGGTCCGGCTAGGCCCTCCCATTGGACATTGGATGGACCATCTTTCACATCGAAAAGACTCGCTTACCGCAAAGTACGATTGCAGCTTTTCTTTGCGCGACCTGCAAGGCAATGACCTCGTGGAATATTTACAGGCCCAATGGAAGAAGAGCCGTTCAAAAGAGATGCATCTAGGCTCCACGCTCCTAGGCCCTCATCGCGATGACCTGAGCATTGCCATTTCAGAAAAAGATGCCAAGAACTTTTCTAGCGAAGGACAGAAACGGTGCGGCTCTTCCGCGTTGCGCTTTGCCCAATGGGAGCAGTTTTATGCTTTGATCGGAGCGAAGCCATTGCTGGGAATCGATGACTTCGGGATCCAGCTCGATCCTGAACGGCAAAAGCTCCTGCAGCAAAAACTTCCAGATTTCGGACAGGTCTTTTTAACAACCCCAGTGCTTCTCCAGATCGATACCGCCCATGCTCTTGGAGTTCAAAACGGTCAATTAGGTTCTCTTGCAACCTAATCGATGTGGCGCAAGTAGGCTTGGCCCAATGGAAAATTCTTAGGATCAAGAGATTTTCCTTGCCGCTTCGCTGCGAACTGGTCGACGATCTTCAGGGCCAGCTTTTTACCAAGCTGAACACCCTCCTGATCAAAGGAGTTGATGTTCCAAATGAAACCTTGGAAAGCAACTTTGTGTTCATAATAAGATAAAATCGCCCCCATCACGAAAGGATCGAGCCGATGGCCAAACAGAATGCGGTTAGGACGATTCCCTGGAAAGAACTGGTTCGGGTTCGCACTTTTCTGCCCTACAGCTAAGGCGATGGACTGGGCAAACAAATTCGACAGCAGCTTTTCCTGGCAGGTCGTCCCCCCATACACCACGTCCTCTTTGTACTGGCTCTCTTTAAAGCCGATAAACTCTAGAGGAACAACTGTCGTTCCTTGATGGATCGATTGGTAAAATGAATGTTGGCCGTTGGTCCCGGGCTCTCCCCAAATGATCGGTCCTGTATCAAAGTCAACGAGATGGCCGCGCTTATCGATGCGTTTGCCGTTGGATTCCATATCCAGCTGCTGTAAATGCGCAGGAAAACGCATGAGCGCTTGGGAATACGGAATGATTGCCACAGTTGGAAGGCCCAAAAAGTTGCGGTTCCAAATACCAAGCAGCGCTGAAAGAAGGGAAAGATTGCATTTCAAGTCATTTTTCATCGCCACTTTGTCCATGGCATTGGCGCCGCGCAAGAACTCAAGGAACCTGTCCATTCCGAGAGCAAACGCAAGCGTTACGCCTCCGACCATCGAAGTGACGGAATAACGTCCGCCGATATAATCCCAGATATAAAATGATGCCAGGTACTGCTGAGGATCATCCATTGGACTCCCTTTGCCAGTCACTGCGACGAAGTGGTTTTTGGGATTGAGCCCCGCCTTTTCAAAGTACTCTTTGGCAAATTGTTCATTGGTTAGCGTCTCGAGAGTAGAACCCGATTTGGAGACGACGACAACAAGCGTTTTTTCCAAATTGACCCGATGAAAAATCTGCGCTCCATCGTCCGGATCGACATTGGAGAGAAAATGGACCCTGCGATTAGGCTTATGGAAAGCTTCCAAAGCAATGTAGACCGCCTTAGGGCCAAGCTCCGATCCACCGATGCCGATTTGGACCAAATCGGTAAACTGCTCTTTCGACTCGACGTCATCCAAAAAAGCGCGTAATTTTTCTAATTCCTTGTAAGCCAGCTGAGTCGCTGCTTGAGAAGTGTCTGAAGAGATCCTCTGGTCGAAGAAATCACGCATTGCAGTGTGCAGGGCTGGTCTTTTTTCGCTTTCGAACCCTTCGATAAAATTGACGACTTGGCCCTGCTGCATCGATTCCATCTTCTTGACAGCTTGCGTCTCATCTGCGAGGTCTTGCAGAGCGCCGATCACATTATCAGATACCCGCTCCGTTCCATAAAAAAGCTTGAGCTTGGCAGATTCTGCGATCATCCCATCAATGCGCTTTGAAGTGAGCGCTCCCTCTTCTGTCAAGTCGATCGGGTCTTCAGCTAACTCGTTTAAACGGATCACAGATTTCAAATGACGAAACGATGTCATAATAATTCTCCTAGCACAGAAAGATGTCGATGGCGCAGTGCCTAAACTCTAAAGTAAAAGATTGCTAAATATCTTCAAAGACTTAAAGCTGAGAATGTATCAAGTCTCAAGAAGAAGCAACC
>JAFEGV010000125.1 GCA_018239665.1 Verrucomicrobiota bacterium
CCGCCGGAATCGATGCTGCGGCGCATGCAGTAGTTCGAAGCGGCGACGAAAAGAGAAGCAATCACCATTAATTGGATACCCATAGGAACCTTTCCTCTAAGTTTAATTTAATCATCGAGAATAGCAAAAAAAACGACGACAAGGAAGAGGGAATTGCAAAACTTGCTTTAGAGGTTATTCGGCTTTCTTCAATGTGGTTTGATTATTAATGATGTGTGCGTATAATCAAAAAATCAATGGCTGGAGTCCGTATGAAAAAACACTGGCTTTTCTTGTTAACTGTTTGCACAGCTTTCAATCCGATCATCTATTCCGCCGAAAAGGAAAATCCGGTTGAAGAGAGCTTGTCATTACGAAGGATCGCCGAATATTGGAAAGAAGGGGAGTTTGCCACTGTCAAGACGCAAATCAAGTCCTTTCTTGAGGAACATCCTCAAAGCGCCTACGCCGATTCGCTCTATGCCATGCTGGGCGACATATACTTTAAAGAAAAAAATTATGCCGAGGCCTTAAACGCCTACGAACTGATCTCTCAAGAGCCTTTTCTGCAAAAGACCCAATTCAATCATCTCTATTGCCTCTATGACCAAGGTTTGTACCACGATGTGGTTACATGCGCCGAAGCCTATTTGAAAGACCCGAAAGGATCAAAAGCGCAAGAGAACACCGCTCGCTTTCAAATGGCGGATTCCCTCTTTCGCTTGGGAAAAGCAACGGACCATCCTTCTGCAAAAGAAGATCTTTACAATCAAGCCCTTGCCCATTTTAAGGTCCTTGCCCAGACCGATTATGCCGAACAAACGATCTATCCTCTGGCAATCATCTACTCCTATTTAAAAGAGAATGTCCGAGCTGCCGCCCTCTTCGAAAAGCTAGCCGCGAAGCACCCCGAACAAAAAGAGGCTTTTCTATTTCAAGCTGCATCGCTTTTACTTGCAGTTGATAAAAATGCCGCAATTGAGACCTACGGCAAGATCTATCCATTGAACGGCCCTCATGCAGGTGAAGCTGCATTTAACCAAATTCAGCTGCTTTTCGAACAGAAGCGCTACCGCGACCTGCTTCTGACACAAGAAACAGCCCTTAAGCATATCCCCATGGAACAGCTGAACATCCTGCGTTATTACATCGGGAAAAGCTTGGTGTCGTTGAAAGATTATCAGCATGCGGTCCCGCACCTGGTGCAATTCGTCGATAGCAAGTCGGACGATCCCCATTTGGTAAAAAATGCTTACCTAAGCCTGGTCGTCTGCGCCAAAGAAACCCACGATATGCCCCTTTTTGATCGGAGCCTGAAGAGCCTGCGCACTTGCTTTCCGAACGAAAAAGAGACAGCTCAAGCCCTGCTCCTGCATGTCCAGATTTGCAAGGACAAGCAAGAGTTCCAGCGCGCCCAACAAGATCTATTAATTCTTGCCTCAGAGTTTCCAGGATATTCCGATCGGGAAGCTGTCCTTTACGACTACGCCTTATTATTTTCCCAATCTCATCAATGGAACGAAGGGATAAAAGCATTTAAGGAATTCCTCTCAGCTTATCCATCGAGCTCTAAAAAGCCGAGCGCTTATCGCCATATGATCATGGCCCAGCTCGAAGAGGCAAAATCCGCTTCTCCTGAGACCGCAAAGGTCAAAAAGGAAAAGATCATTGAGACTCTAGTCATTACCCTTGGAGAGAAGAATATTTTTTCACCTCTTGAAAAAAAGCAGATGCGCTTTTTGCTTGGCAAGACAATGTATGAGATTGGCCAGTACAAAGATGCGATCGTTGAAATGGAAGACTTTGTCCGTGATTTCCCCTCAGATCCTTCCTGCGGAAAAGCTCATTTGATCATGGCCCACTGCTACACTAAAGACGGCCTTGACCCGCGTCTATTTGTCCTGCATGCAGAGAAAGCTCTTGCTCTTGATAAAGACACTCCTAAAACCCTTCATCTGCAGCTCTATAACGCCTATCTTCTCCTTGCCGAACAAGAGCATCCCGATAAGAAGCCTCTGTTAATCGATCAAGCCGCAGATCATCTCTTTTTCTCTTTGGAACAAGGAGTGAAGAACGAAAACCGGGTCTGGCTCGCGAACTATTATTTCAACCGCTACGAGCACTCCTCATCGGAAAATCAATCATTCTATCTAGCTCGGGCTATTGCCGTTCTAGAGAATGTGCTTGGTTTCCACGGAAATAATTTTCATCTGGCCGTTTCTCCGGGAAAACTCGAAGTAGAAGCGGAAGCGATCAAACTCAGCCAGCTTTATACAGACGCTCAGCGTTTGTCCGACGCTATAGCCTTGCTGAGCGAACTTAATAGAGAGTATGAGGCCAATCCTGACTTTAGCTGGAATTACCGACGGCTGGCTCTGTTTGAATTAGGGCAAAATTATGAGCAGATCGGCGATGTACATGAAGCTATCCAAACCTACGATTCTTTGATTGCAACAGCCTCGCACGTCCATTCTTATTTTGGAATTGCTGCACGCCTGCAAAAGACGCAGCTTGAGTACACTTTGCTCTCTTCAAAGCAGAAACAAGAAAATAACAAGGACCTGCAATCGATTTTCGATAGCCTCAAGGACCTGGAGATCCAAAGAAGGCTCGTCACCGAACCTTGGCACTTAGAAGCTGCCCTTACTTATATCGACTTTAAAACAGCCGCAGTCCCAGAAAGAGAGAAGAAAGACGTTCAACTCCAACTCGTCTCCCGCATGCATGCCAACTTTTCCTCCCCTGATGACCGAGGCGTTCAGAACTATCTCTTAGCCGCCGAGCAGTTTCCCGAACAATTTTCAATCTATCAACAGTACATGAAGTTCCTTGATGCGGAAGAACTTCGACTGCACGCATTGACTATGCAAGGGGCGGAAGCCGAGGATTCGCTTAGAGAAGCGCGATTGATCTACGGCGACCTAATGAACCAACCCATCCATGACTTTCTTAAAAGCCGCATTATGCAACGGATAGAGGAACTGAAAACCCTATGACTTTTTTACTCGATTTCATCAGGCAAAAGAGCCTGCTTATCAAATGCCTAACGGTTTCATTTCTCCTGCATCTATTTGCGATACTCTACTTTTATACCCATCCGATCGTGGTCCACTCGACCTGGAAGTCTCTGTTCGGCCTTTCAGCCGCAACGCCGGACATTCTCGATTATGAAGAGGAAAGCCCCGAGCTGATCGAAAAAAACAAGATCATTCACGAAGCGTTTCATCAGGTCCTTGTTCTCTCTCCCCATTTTCAACAGCCTCTGGACCTTGCAGAACTTCCCAAAGGGATTGCTCTTTCGCCCAACTCGGAAAATCCCCATCTCGACGGGATCGAACTAGAATCGGACATGAGCTGGGAAGACTCCTCATCTCTTGACATGCTCGCGACTGAAAATGGACCGATCTTTCATGAAGATTCTCTGATCCAGTCCCTTTTCATTCCGGAAGAAAGCGTCTGGAACTTTGCAACGCAAATTCAAATCGATCACGACCCTGTCCAAGCCGATATGCCATCATTCCCGATTTCAGATGGCGGACTGGATACAGCCCTTTCTATCGATCACGATCTTATCGCTGTCAGCAGAGTTTCGATCGAAGCTTCTCAGGAAACTGATGCTGCAGGCGTTAATTTGATCGACAGGTTCCCTCAAGTGGAATTGACAATGAACGAACCTGTCTCTCTAAAAACAGATTCCACTTCGATGTTAGCAGGCGTCGGCCCGATTTCCGTTCCTGATGAAAAAGCTTCCGTGTCCCACTCTTATTTTGTCGCAGCAAAAGCGCCCGAGGTCCCAAAAAGCGAACTGAAAATGGCTCCCTCATCTACTTTGCCGGATCTCGACGAGTACCAGTTACCAAGCATAGCCATGGCAACATCATGGAATGATGATTTCAACGTCGATCTGAAGTTTTTGCCGGATGAAGAAGGCAACGGGTATATTTTCTCCGTAGCTCTTAAGCCCAACTTCGACCTGAGCGAATACAGCCTCAAGCAAAACATCTACTTCATCATCGACCGATCAAATTCCGTTCAAAAGCACCGTTTTGCCGTCTTTAAACGCGGAGTCCTCAAAGCCCTGGCCAGCATGCAAAACTGCGATGCGTTCAATATCTACGTCGTTGACAAGTCTGTTACGAAGTTCACATCTACGCCGCTGCGCGTCACTCCAAAAGCCATTAAGGCTGCTGAAGAATTTTTAGAAAAACAGGAAGCCGGCACGATGTTTGCAGGCTCTGACATCTATGGCTCTTTAGAGAAAATCCTGCCTGAAATTGACTCAACCGACCAAATCCATACCGCAATTTTATTAACTGATGGCAACACCCTTCACAACACGCCTAAGCAGCAGCATGTATTGGGAAAATGGTTAGAGAAGAACAGTGGAAAGATCTCCCTCTATACGGCAGCTGTTGGACAAAAAAACAACCTCTTGATGCTCGACCTGCTCAGTTCGATCAGCGG
>JAFEGV010000126.1 GCA_018239665.1 Verrucomicrobiota bacterium
GCTCTTCCGGCCTCTCTTGGAGAAGAGTCTCGATCTCTACCAAATGTTCTTGGATCATAGAGAACAATTGGCCTTGCAAGCCCGGCTGAGAGAAAAACTGATTTGACGCAGGCACACCGTAAACATGGGCGTCTTTAAAGTAGGGAAGGACGCGCAAGACCGATTTCAATGCATCGGGATGGTTGTTCGCGTAATCCAAGAGCTGTTTGCATTGAGGCCAGAGGTGGGGCCCCGCCGGTCTTTTTCCTGTGAGCTGCCAGGCTGTGATCGATGCCTCGAGTAGAAGCTTCGAGAGCTCTTGCTGGACTTGACCGACAACGCTGACCGGCGCCGATACGACGTGCAGCTGAGGTGATGGGCTCTTTGCAATCTTGTCGATCAGAAACTCTGCAAACACATAGGTCTTTCCAAGTCCCATTTCGAGGGAAAGGAGTTTGGAGAGCCCATGGGAGTCATAACGAAGCAGGTCTTGGAGCGTCTCTTGCTGATAAGGTTTTAAAGCCCGGGTCCAGGAAAACGAGGGCTTTGCGGCAGGCAGATCGCTTAACTTATCGACGATCGGATAAGAGTAGGGTTTGATCTGGCGAAGCACGACCGATTCCCTCGCAACCTCCCGGGCGACCGCCTCTTTGATTTTTTTGATCGATGTCCGATTCAGAGCGTCATAGGGGTTGTCTGAGAATGCAAAAGCCGGATCGTCGTTTAAAGAAGGAAGACCGGCAAAAGAGCCAACCTCCGGGATCTCCCCTTCCTTGCCTCTTCTTTGACGTTTTGAACGAACATCCGCAAGAAAAGGGATCAGCTGCTCCTCCAAAGGCACAAAGGCGCCTTCATGTTCCGGTACTTCATAGGCATTCTTCCGATGTCTTTTCCCTTCGGAAGAGACGCCATCATTTTCCCGCGTTGTCCTTTTTTCAGAGCTTCTAGAGCCGATCAGATCGTTGAACGAGAGGAACGATTCCAGAGAAGAATGTTGTTCCAGACCCTCAGTAGGGCTTCGCTCGCGCCGCTTTGCAGGGCGCTCCTCCCTATCCCGCTCTCTGCGGTAAGAGGGTTCTTCATCGCTTGCCGATTCCACATCATCGCCGCTTGAATCGGTCTCAGAAACCTCTTCGATAGGCTGGACAAGTTTTTCCCGCATCGGGACAAGGAGCCTTGGCAGGTCGGAGGGAGGAAGCTCGGCCAAATAACGCTCGAGGGTGTTGTACTCTTCCCACGATAAGACGACGCTTTCATCTTCTCTGATCCTATCGGACGGAACTTCGCTGTGCTTCAAGATTTCCGTGAACAAAAATCGGAGGGCCTCCTGCCGATCATCCTTTCCAAAACTTTCAACAAAGCCCGTTTTCCCAAAGTGGGCCTGCATGACGTGGGCGCGCACTTGGTTTTGGTCCTGGGCCAAAATAAAGCATGGACATGGCGCTCTGCTTGCATCCGTCAGCCGCTCGGAAGCTGGAAAATAGCGTTCAGGATGGTTGACCATGTAGTCCCATTCCCTCAGTTTAAGGGAAAAGAGGGTCTGGCAGGCTTCCACAGCAAAATAATCGGAAAGGGGCGCTTGGCTCTCTCTTGGCTGCCGAGCGTTTTGCTTCAAGCAATCTTCCACAAAGCTCTCAGCGCTCGACTGATCATCCGTAAGGGTTCCTCTATCGGACGAATCGGAAAACTGAAAGAAGGCCAGATGCTGCTTGACCACTTGAAAAGCTGTTTCGCTTCTAGGATGAGCCTCTAGAAACTGGACAAAGGGGGCAAGCCACTCGCTTTTATCGATCCTTCTCGGAGAGTAACGGGCAAAATCGATCCCCCAGCGCCCTTTGTTTTTGATCAGCAGATCGGTCAGCGCTGTATGATATCTAGGGCCGTAGTGCTCGGCGACCCGCTTCAACAGACTCTTTCCTGCGCGTTCGAGCTTTCGAGGATTTGGAGTTCTTGATTGGGAAGGAGCATCCGTTCTTGAGTTGGCATTGAGACGAGCTGCTTCTAAAAGCTGTCTGATCTCAGGTGTTTTAGCCACATCAAAAGGAGTTTTGCCTGCTTTGTTTTTTTCATTAGCGACGGCCCCAGCAGCAAGCAATTGGCGGGCGATGTCTGAATGCCCTTCTCTGCAGGCTAAATGAAGAGGCGAATTTCTATCTGTGTTCAGATGCTTAACGTTAGCTTTTTCCTGGATCAAAAATTTTACGGTTTCTGAACGCCCTCCGCAAGAAGCATCATGAAGGGGTGTATTTCCGAATTGGCCCTTTGCATTGATATCTGCGCCGGCCTTGATCAATAGTTCGGCTGCTTGTAAATATCCCTTCAAACAGGCTTCGTGAAGGGGGGTATCTCTATCTTTGTCCAGATCATTAATATTAGCTTTTGCTTCGATCAATAACCGGACAAGTTCAGAGTGTCCTTTCGAACAAGCTAGATGAAGAGCATTGTAATCGTTGTTAATTTTAACGTTAACATCGAATGAGATTCCCTTTTGTCTTGCCTGTTGCAAAAGAGATAGCAAGTTGTCGCAGTTTCTGTGTGATAAAGCTGTTAACCAGTCCCTATTGAGCTGATCGATTTCTTGTTGAGAGCAATGCGGTTGTAAAGAAGCCTGCTGGGCTGCGCGTGCGTTTTCTAGAAGTTGTCTGATCTCAGGTGTGGAGGCAGCGTCTAGAGGAGTTTTACCGATATTAGATTTAGCATCGATGGAGGCGCCAGCTGCGAGCAATTGCCTGACTATTTCCGAAAGGCCTTCCCAACAAGCAAAATGCAAGGGGGTTAGCCCTTCTTTGTTTGCAAGATTTACCGATGCATTGGCCTCGATCAATTCCCTGACCAATTCGGAATGACCTTTTGAGGTGGCTAGATACAGGGGGGTGTTTCCACCTCCAGATAAAAGATCGACATTTAAAGGGATCTTCTTTTGTTTTGCATTTTGTAGGAGCAATAACATCTTGTCGAATTGTCTCTCTGAAAAAGCTTTAACCCAATCCCCCTGGAGCTGATCGATTTCCTGTTGGGAAGGAGGCGGTTGTAAAGAAGCCTGTTGGGCTGCGCGTGCGTTTTCTAGAAGTTGTCGGATCCTATTTGACCGGGCAACGTCTAGAGGAATTTTACCCTTAGCATTTTTAGCATCGATGGAGGCGCCAGCTTCGAGCAATTGACTGACCAGATCGGTATTTCTGTTTCTGCAGACAAGATGAAGGGCGGTAGATCCTCTACGATTTTTATCATTGATGTTAGCTTTTGCAGCGATTAACTGTTTGACTACATCGCCACGTTCGTTGCAGCAGGCTAGATGAAAGGGGGTATATCCTTCTTTATCCTTAGCATGAATATCAGCTTTTGCATCGATCAATAATTTTACGATTTCTGAATACCCTCTAGAAGAGGCATCATGAAGGGGTGTATTTCCGTTTCGGTCCTTTGCATTGATATCTGCGCCGGCCTTGATCAATAGTTCAGCTACTTGTAAATGTCCCATGAAACAGGCTTCATGAAGGGGGGTACCTTTATCTTTGTCCAGATCATTAATGTTAGTTTTGGCCTTGATCAGGAGCCTGACTACTTCAATATGTCCATTTCTACAAGCCAAATGAAGCGGAGAGCGTTGTTCTATGTCCTTAATATTGAGGTTAGCTTCGGCCTCGATCAATTGCCCGACTACTTCGGAATGGCCTTCCCGACAAGCAACATGCAGGGGGGTAAGTCTGTTGTAGCTTGCAAGATTTACCGAAGCATTGGCCTCGATCAATTCCCGGACCAATTCGGAATGGCCTTTAGCGCTGGCTATAAACAGGGGGGTGTATCCACATTCGACAGATAAAAGGCTAACATTTAACGGGATCCTCTTTTGTTTTACCTGTTGCAAAAGAGATAACAGCTTGTCGCAGTTTTTTTCCGATATAGCCGATAACCAATCACGACTGAACTGATCAATTTCTTGTTGGGAAGGAGGCGATTGTAAAGAAGCCTGTTGGGCTGCGCGTGCGTTTTCTAGAAGTTGTAGGATCCCAGGTGTGATGGCAATGTCTAGAGGAGTATTACCATTAGCATCTTTAGCATCGATTAAGGCGCCAGCTGCGAGCAATTGTCTGACCACATCGGTATTTCCGAAACCGCAGGCCGCGTGAAGGGCAGTAGATCCACTACGGGTTTTATCATTGATGTTAACATTTGCATCGATTAACTGCTTAACTACATCGCAATGTCTCCCGGAGCAGGCTAGATAAAAGGGGAAATATCCGTCTTTATCCTTAGCATGGATATCAGCTTTTGCAGCGATCAACAGCCTGACGAGTTCAGAATCCCCTCTTTCACATGCAAGATGCAGAGGCGATGTCAGGAAACCGGGCAATTTAGCATTGACATTCAATAGAATGTTCCTTTGTCGGGCCTGCTGCAACAGAGATAGCAACTTACTGCAGGATCTCTCTGAAAGAGCTGAATGCCA
>JAFEGV010000127.1 GCA_018239665.1 Verrucomicrobiota bacterium
CAACAAGCGGCTGCTTCTCAAAACACGCAGCAATCGCAGTCTGCGCGTCAAGCGCCAGCTCAACGTAAGCAGCAAGCCCAAGCTCCTCGGTCCTCTTCACAACAAGCGGCTGCTTCTCAAAACACGCAGCAATCGCAGTCTGCGCGTCAAGCGCCGGCTCAGCGCAAGCAACAAGCTCAATCTGTGCAAAGAGAACAGCGATCATCGGCATCTCGCCAAAACAATCGCGCTGCTGAATCTGCCCAAGCGGATGATTATGAAATGCAAAGTCCTGCCCGCACAACGCCTAGACAACGCGCCTATCTACAATCGTCTCCAAGAAATACTCGGGAGCAAGGCCGCCTGCAAGCTCAAAGCTCCGGCGCCAACATGGGCACCCCTTATTCGCAGAAGATAAACCAAAACTCTGGACAACCCTCGGGCCCAATAGAAAAATCTCCGTCAAAACTACCCCAGGCGATCAACATGCCTGCACGGCCTGTTGTCAAAGACGGATGGAACTTGTGGATCCTTGGAGAAGCTTTGCTATGGCAAGCAGTCCAAGAAAACATGGAATACATTTATAAAGGCCGCGACGGGAGCAATAACTCACGCTTCCGCGACCTGAAAAAACCTGAATTCGACTGGGATTGGGGATGGCGATTTGGAGCAGGTTATAACATCCCTCGCGATGGATGGGACGTGTCCCTCATTTGGACCCATATCGAAAACCGCGCAAAAGGGACCACCCACGCAGGCGATGAATCATTAGATATCGTCTGGTCTGTTGCTCAATATCATGTTGGTTCTCCGACTGTTGCCCACGCCCATTGGAATGCTCATTTAGACCAAGTCGACTTAGACTTAGGCAGGCAATTTTATGTCGGCCGCTATCTGACCTTACATCCCAAAGCGGGCGTTAGAAGCACTTGGATCTTCCAAGATTATGATATCAGTTGGAGCGGCCAGCCCGGAACCCAAAAAAATGATATGAAGAACAAATACTGGGGATTTGGATTCTTTGCAGGGCTCGACACTGATTGGATGCTCGGAGGAGGATTCAGCATCTTTGGAGATGCCGGCTTTGCTGTCCTACTTGGTTTTTTCGATATCGACCAGCATGGAACATTCAACGGCTCGACCAACTCCAAGATATCAGACAGCTTTAGGACTGGCAGGCCGATCTTTGATTTGGACCTTGGTTTAAAATGGGCCAAGAAAATCTATGACGACCGGTTTGCGCTTGCGTTTAAGGTTGGGTATGAATACCACCTCTACTTTAACCAAAATCAGTTTCTGTTGAGCAATGGCAATGATGGCTTTGAATTGTTCAACCCGGTCAATGGAGACCTTACCTATCAAGGCGTAACATTCTCCGGCCAATTTGACTTTTAAAGAGATTAAACTTAGCTTTAAAAGTTCTTAGCTGAACAAAGAGGAACCTATTCGCTATGAAACTGCCAAATCTCTTATCTCTTTTAGCGATAGCCCTTTCATCGCAGGCTTGGTCTGCGAATACAGCAAGCGGTTCCTCTTCTCCTCAAGCTTCCGGCGCATCCAAAGAACAATTTCCCGTTGCTACCAATCTTCCCGCCAACCCTTGGGCAGATGACAGCAATTTGCTTTGGATCGAGGCAGAAGCCCTTATTTGGCAAGCCTTCGAAGACAACCTCCCATATGCAATGACAGCTCCAAACTTCCCCTCAGGACCGATGCGGCGAGATGTCAGAAACCCCCATTTTGACTGGAATTGGGGATACCGGGTCGGCGTAGGCTATGAGATGCCGCATGATGGATGGGATGGGAAGCTCATCTACACCCGGATGAAAAACCACGCTAAGGGAAAACTCCACGGAGCCGACTTTAACGATCCGAAAGGAGAGGACCAGTTCATCTTTCAATACTGGGGTCAAGCTCACTTTCTCACACCTGATAATATCATCTTTGCACGCGGCAGCTGGAGCATCGATCTCGATCAGTTCGATTTAAACTTAGGGCGCGAGTACTATGTTGGAAAATATTTAACCGTTCGTCCGAACGGAGGCCTGCGCACGACATGGCTGTTTCAAAGATACGATGTGAAGTACGAGAACCAATTTGATATCAATCAGAGGATCGCCTTGAAAAACCGCTTTTGGGGTTTCGGTTTTGTTGGAGGATTGGACTTAGACTGGATCTTCGGCGCAGGGTTCAGCCTCTATGGAGGTGCAGACTACTCGATCCTGCTCGGATTTTTTGACGTCGACCAACATGCTCATCAAGCTGGATCTGAAATTTGGAAAAACGACAAGAGCTTCCGCTCCGGCAAATCGATCATCGACATGGAGCTTGGGATCAAGTGGGCGCGCCTCGTTTCCAATAACCAATTAGGTTTTACGATCAAGGCCGGCTACGAATACCACCTTTATTTCAACCAGAACCAATTTTTAACCTACTATGGGACCGGAGGCTTGAACTCCCGCTTCAAAACCAATGAAGGCAACCTCATCTATCAAGGGGTTTCAGTCTCCGGACAGATCCACTTTTAACGCGGGAAAAAATCCCTGCGCAAGTTAAGGACTTTGCATCTTGAAAGATTGCTATTATCTTATAGCTAGCCCTAAAGCATCGGCAAAAGGCAATAGCGCATCAAAGAGATGAATCTTACTCCAAGTCTCGGGATTTTCATCAGGTCGACCGGCTAAATTCCATCGATGGTAAGCGACCTGTTGTTTTTGGTCGGGGCCAAGCTCATCATACAATCTGAAAATTGCATTGCGAAGAGCTCTAGCAAAGAGCCCCGGGTCGCTAAATAACTCTTTTTGGCCATCGGTCATTGATAAGAAAGCGGCCTCGATCTGTATCCGGACCGTTTCGTCCAACCCCTGATAGACCGCTTTAATTTCTTCCAGAGATTGTTCACATCCGACCAATTGGCAGAGCTTGGCCAGATTAGTTTCCGGACAATAAGAGGAAAATTGATCTGAATATTCTAGATACTCTTCCTTGAAATTTTCAAATGAAGGAGGCATCAGAGGGTTATAATCAAGCCACACCCATTTTAGCTGGCTTAGATCCCCAATTGTCCTAGGAAGTTCTCTCAGTTGGTTATTGCCAAAAGACAGCTCTTCCAGCTGCCTTAGTTTTCCAATCGACTCGGGAAGTTCTCTTAGTTGGTTATTGGAAAGATCCAGAAGACTTAGCTGGCTTAGATTCCCCACCGACTCAGGAAGTTCTCTCAGCCGATTATAGCCAAGATCTAGACTTCTAAGCTGATGAAGATTCCCGATCGAGTCGGAAATCATGGAAAGGTTGTTGCCGACCAGCCTTAAAGAGGTCAGTCCGGTAAACAGCTCAATTTCATCGGGAAGAACTTTAAGGTCCATGCCTAGCAAATCTAAGTCCTCAACTTGTTTAACGAACCTTAAATTTGCCGGATTGTTTAGCCATGAGCGAATTTCTCTATGGCCAACGGGAACAGGCAGCTCCCCTCCCTGAACTTCCCCATCCTCTTGATTGACGCTAAAAGCTCCTAGCTCCCTAAATTGATTCAATAACCTTAGATTCCAAACCCTTTCCAAGGCTTCGTTCTGTTGCTGCAGGTAACGGATATGAAAAGGTTCCAAATTTAGATTTCGGATCATCATTTGTTCCTTAAGATCTTCAGTCACGACGTAAAGACAAGGAAGCCTCCTATGGAACTCTTGGAAAAGAAAATCAACATTCTCAGAAAGTTCTTGATTGGGGAATTTGTCGTGACAGACTCGCTCAGCTTTCAGCATCAAAGGCATGCATTCGGCAGGAATGCTGTCTTTTATTCTTTGCCAGCCATTGAATTTAATGTCTTTGACCGAACGCTCAAAAGCTTTTCCCCCATCGCCATCAATCTGATGCTCTTCTTTATTGCCATTAATCCCGTTTAGACACGCATAAGACAACGCTAAAACTTCTAAGCTTGGCAGCCATCCCCTGGCCATGATTCCCCCATTATAATTTCAATGCAATTAAATATTTTTATTAATTGCATCTAACATTGACTGATTTAATCTGCACATAATTATATCAAAATGATTAGTAAACATCAAAAATCAATGAAGCTATTTGTAAAGGAGCTTAAATTTTGGTTCATCCGACAAATGAGGCACCATTCCATTAGAGGATGACTCTAAAGCTTTGTATTGGACAACAACTGTGACATCATCATGTTACGTGCTGATCTGGAACGAGTTACAGACTTTGTTTTTCTTTCTCGACCTTGCAATTTTTCAAATAATTTATTGATATATGTAGCATTTCTTAAAACACGTTGATCCTTAAGGCCGCTTCGCCTGCCAAAGACGAAGACCAGTTCGTGCCCAAGGGCACTTCACCTGCTCTTCACTGCCCAGTTCGTGCCCAAGGGCACTTCACCTGCTCTTCACTGCCCAGTTCGTGCCCAAGGGC
>JAFEGV010000128.1 GCA_018239665.1 Verrucomicrobiota bacterium
TAATCCTCATATCGGAAGACAAACAGTTTTGTATAGAGGAGAGGAAATCACTCTAAGAGATTTGCTCAATGCAAGGATCCTTCAGGAATTATCACCAGCATCAGATCAGATTGGCCGTTGTCTTGATCCATCTAAGAAAGATGACTGGTTCAAGGGGGAAGGAAAAGATTGGCTTTTAGATCGCTTAAGGGTTTCTATCCACAGTGAAAGATATGAATATACAAATATGCTGACCAAAATTCGTGCAATCAGCGCTTTTGGCACGATCATGAGGGAGCTAGTGCCTGCCAATGCAGCTACATTTGCACCTTTACTTGGCCAAAGTGAAGATATTCTTCAAGAAAGGTGTAAGCGCTTGCTTACACAAATTCGACACGAAGAGTTTGACAACCCTGTAACGCGTGCAAGATCAGAAAGAAGGTCTAGACAAGGGCAAGTCATTGAAGATCTTACAAGGCCGGGTATTCTTACTGAGTATGCCGTACAACGCATACCGTCGTCATTCAAAGAGGCTGGGCTGCCTGAACTACTTGAAAGCAAGGAGTACCATCATGGAACGGGCATCAATCGATGGCAGCTTAAAGGAACCTATCCAAGGGAGAGCTGGGCCCATGAAATGCCGGCGGCAGGCGCTCACTCAGGCGGTACGGTCGATACTTTATTTGCTCTTGATTGCATGAGCAGGAACTCCATTTTTGGGGATGCTGAAATTGTCAGGCCGGCAGGGCTATTGATATCCTCTTTCATGAATTTTGGGGGATACCATTCCTTTGTGGAATCGTTTCCTATTGCTCAAGCAATGGCCGAAGATCGGGAATTTGTGGTGCATGTTGACGCTGATATGAAAAGAACTCTTTATAGAGACGTCATGGCTATAACGGCAATGTATGCTGGCGAGGCAGCTGGAGAACAAGTTATGAAATATCATCATGCATATAGAGAATCATTGCCCTCTCATAGGAAAAAACCTTTGCATGACCATTCAAAACTATAAAACCGGTTCGTGGCCAAGGTAAGCTTTCAAGCATTGCTTCGTTAACGAATTTTCATTGGATGCAACTTCACGAGGCGCCCCTACGGCAATCACTTTACCGCATGCGGGTGAAGTCCGGTCGCCATCGGCGATGATGGCTCTGTCGTTTCTTCTGAGATGGCTGCGGAGCTAGCTGGGCTCAATCAACAATTGAAGGTCGTGCAGATCGCGAAAGTGGGTCACGGGGTTCACTATGATCAGCGCGAGCGTTTTTTGGCCGTTGTTTAAACCTTTTTGAGATCAGCGACTGAACGTTAAGTCTACAAGACTCTCTGCTACCCTGCTCAATGAGTTAGCAGCCAAATCTTTTTAATTTTTTATATATTTTAATTTTTCCAATCAAAAGCTCTGAATACGCCTTTCCAACTCCAATATAACAAAGACAGGGTCAACCGCCCGGCCTTTTTCATATCCGCCTTTGAATTTATGACTGCATCCCTTATAATGAGGGCATGTTTAAATTCAGCTATTTATTCTTTTCCTGTTGTGCGTGTCAACGCACCTTCATTTAACTTCACCTCATTTTCGTTTTTGGCACATTTGTAAATTCAAAGGTTTTCTTATGGAAAAGTATAAACGCATTTATTTTTTTCTGCTTACTGCAATACTTCTCGGCATCGGAACGGGATTTTTTGGCTCGCCGCTAATTTTCCGAATCGCAGAAGTTATATCTACTCTTTTTTTGAATTATCTCTCGATGATCGCCGCTCCCATCGTTCTGTTAGCTATTTTGTCGACACTTCTCAATATGAAAGGATTCGAACAAATGAAAGGTCTCGGCAAAAAAGTGATCAGCTATACCCTGCTGACCACAACGTTAGCATCGCTCGTTGCCTTGGGACTCTTTTTGATTCTCGATCCTGTTTCTCCTCTTCCTGCCAGCGCAGGAACTGGAATTGAAGTCCCTCAACAATCATACCTGCATTTTCTTGAAGAGATCATCCCGTCCAACATCTGTGTTGCATTCATGGAAAATAAGGTCATTTCGATTGCATTTCTCGGCTTTTTGCTTGGTACCGCCGCTCACTTCCTTCCTGAAGAGAGCCGGGCTACATTGCAAAGAGGATTTTCTGCTCTATTTCACTTATTTCTAAAAATTGCACAACTTGCAAGCTATGTGATGCCAATCGCCGTTTGGGCATTCATGACTCTAATGATCAAAGAGATCCAAGGGCAAACAGAAGCGATCAAAGGATTATGGCCCTATTTAGCAGTCATCGTGCTGGCAAATCTTGTGCAGGGGCTGGTCATCATCCCAGCGCTCCTAAAATTGAAAGGGATTTCTCCCTGGAGGACTGCAAAGGGAGGATTTAAAGCCATCCTTCTCGCTTTTTTTACAAAATCCTCCAATGCGACGCTTCCTATGAGCTTAAAGGTAGCAAGAGATGAACTAGGCATCCGGCCTGAAGTAGCCAACTTTACCCTTCCTCTTTGCACGGTCGTCAACATGAACGGATGCGCTGCATTTATTCTGACAACGATACTGTTTGTTGCAGGAGTTCATGGGCATACATTTTCACCTATCGATCTGATATTTTGGGTCGTTATGTCAGTGTTGGCTGCCGTGGGAAATGCTGGAGTTCCAATGGGATGCTTCTTTTTAAGCAGCGCATTTTTGATCGGAATGGGCGTACCCTTGTCGACCATGGGACTAATCCTCCCTTTCTATGCTCTGATCGATATGGAAGAAACGGCATTGAATGTCTGGTCTGATTTAAGCGTAGCAGCTCTTGTCGACCGAGACTCCAAAAAGACGGAAGCAGTTCTCAACACGATCACTTAAAAATAGAGATCTTTTAAAAGAACAGGCTCATCGTCCTGAACGGATCTTCCCATCTAATTGTATGGCTTCACTTTTCCAAGTGAAGCCTTTTGATGTTGTTTCAGTATAACCATGACCAATGCGCCATTTTTCCATTCTCATCGTTTGAGCGCCAGGCAATATGTCCATCGGGCCTAACTAATACTGCCCCCTGCTTGGAGATTTCATATTTTTTAAGGAAATCATGGTTTTTATCTGAATATTCATCTTGTTCGCCAATCGTAATGATTTTACAAGGAAATTGGTGAAATTTACTTTGCCAATGGCGAGCTTCAGGATGGCAGACTAAAACAAATTGCTTATCATACAGATCTAAGGTAGATATCTGTTCATCGTCCTGCAATAACCAGCAATGAGGCGCTCTAGCGCCTATTTTTCCAGAGGGCTTATAGCTATCTTCAGCTTGGTATTCACTGCCGTAAACAAACCCTAAGTCCAGTAGGATGTTATTGATATGATGAGCCTGGTCTTTTAAAGCTTCTTCACATGCGGCTAAGTCATTTTTCGCTAATGCTGTAAAAATCGTTTCAAATCGTCTGGCATTTTCAATACTCCAAGAAGTATTGGTTTTTGCGATTTGGACTCGCTCAGTAAAGTAGGTATCCAAAAGTGATTCGTCAGCCTGACCTCTTAGGACCATAGCAAGTTTCCAAGCTAGGTTATGAACATCTTGAATACCGGTATTCATGCCGAAACCGCCAGTTGGCGGGAGGCGATGTGCCGCATCCCCGGCAAAAAAAACCCTGCCCACCCGATATTGTTTCGCAATCAAAGCAGCCATCGTCCAAAAAGATTTATTAATGAGCCGCGGTTCGACTTCAGGCCCATTGATTACTTTTTTGACATAGCCGACACAGAAATCGTCTGTGAATGATTCCTTTGTTAAATGGGGATTTGAACCAATACGCACCCCAATAAGCCATTTTTTGTGACCCTTTTTAGACAAAAGAAACGTTCCTCGCAGATCTGGTCTTGTCAACATAAAACCAGCGCTTGGTCGATGTTCCACATATTTATCCAGATTCATTTCGCAATAGATATTACAAAACACGCCTAAGTTATCTATTCCTTCCATTTCAACATTGAACAACTTCCTTAGCGAACTGTTAGCGCCATCAGCAGCAATTATGTATTGGGCAGAAAGGGTTTCTTTTTGATTGGTATCCCTATTGAGAATTTCCACTGTAGCCAGCTTCTCGCCTTGGGACGCATGGATCATCTCTGTGTTGAACCTCAAATCAATCAAGGGCATGCTTTGAGCTTTCTTGAATAGTTCCTCCTCTACATCGTCTTGTGCAATGATCGCATTTTCAGTTGGACTATAAGAACTGTAGTCAACAGTTGCTTGAACACGAGTGATCTCTTTTCCTTGAAAATCTTCTATCCACGTAAAACGATGTGCTTCTCGAGGCATTTGATATTGTTTTAGTTGATCATCTAACCCCCAAGAACGAAATAATTCCATAGAGCGACAATTCACAC
>JAFEGV010000129.1 GCA_018239665.1 Verrucomicrobiota bacterium
CCTGACCCTTGAAGGCGGCGCAAAAGACTCTCGCATTTCTGTTTTAGAACGAGAAGCCCTTGCTGCTGCAGAACAACAACGCCTTGCACGACTCGAGATTGATCGTCTAACCCTCGAAGGCGGCACAAAAGATTCAAGCATTGTAGATCTAACTCGACAAGTCCGCGAAGCTGCAGACCTGCAGCGCGACGCCTTAGCTGAAATCCAACGGCTCAAACGCGAAGGAGGCACAAAAGACTCGCGCATTTCTGATTTAGAACGGGAAGCTCTCGTTGCTGCAGAACAACAACGCCTTGCTCGAGATGAAATCGATCGCCTCACCCTCGAAGGCGGCACAAAAGATTCACGCATTTCTGCTTTAGAACGAGATGTCCGTAAAGCTGCAGACCTGCAGCGCGACGCCTTAGCTGAAATCGATCGCCTAAAACGCGAAGGCGGCACAAAAGACTTACGCATTGCGGACTTGGAACAAGAAGGCGGAAGAAAAGACGTCCGCATCGGAGAACTCGAAAAGACCATCCGCAGGCTCGAAGAAGAACTTAAAGCTGCAAAAGCCGACTGGGCAGAAAAAGAACGGCTCCACGGCGTTGCCATCGATGAAAAAAATGCAAGAATTGAAGAAATTGACCAAGAGTATCGACTCTTGCAACTCCAAAAGCAAGAGCTTCAAGAAAAGTATGAGAAACTGATCGATGAGTCCGATCGAAACGACCGCGCGTTAAAGGCCCGCATCGCGGAGCTTGAAAAAGGCATTCGACCTCTTCTGACTAAACTCCAAGATACAGAGTTTGCCCTTCAAGAAGCTCAAGCAAAATTAGAAGCCGGAACCAGAAATTTTGATGAGATGAAGCAGCGCTGGTTAAAAACGAAACAAGCGTTGGACGAAGCAACACGCATCAAATCTGCATTGGAAGAGGAATCCACTCAGCATGCCAAAGCGGAACAAGCATGGGAAAAAGAACGTCAGCGTTTAGAGCGTGCAGTCGCCGCAGTTAAAGAAGAGAGCAGGCTCACCGGTGTTGAGAACACAGAGTTGCGCAGCAACCTTGACAATGCGCTTCAAAGGCTCGATGCGCAAGTCAAAGCAAATCAAAGACAAAATTTCGCTTCAGAGAAACAAGCGCGCGAGCTCCAATCGACGATTGAAAGCTTGTCTAATGATCTACAGTTTGAAAAAGAAAGATCCGACCGCTTCCAGCGAGCGCAAAGAGAAACAGCTCGCCGCGTTGAGGAACTCGAAGGCCAACAAAAGGATTTATTGCGAGAGCTTCAAGAGGCTACTGAGGAAAGAGACGAGCTGCGCGCTGAATATGCAAAACTGGAACCGCAGCTTAACAAACAACGGGATGAATTCGGACAGGAAATTGATCGGGTCCACCTCGAAGCTGAAGAAAGGCATCGCGCAATGCTTGAGGATCTTGAGCGATTGGACCGGCACGCAAGAGCCTTGGAAGAGGAGCTTGCGCTCCTTCGATCTCAGCGTTCCGGGCCATCTCTTGCGCCAGTCGATCTGTCCAATCCGGCCGCAGCTGTCGATGAAGGAAGAGAAGCTGCTCGCCAGCTGGAAGAAGTTGTGAGGGAGATCAGCGCCGAACCGATCATCTTTTCTCGATTAGAACAATCTCTCATAGACGGGTACCATCTGAACCGCCAGTTGAGCCAAGTCGAAGAAATGGCCTTTGATAAGTCCAGCGGCGCGCTAAGAATATCCATTACAGACAATCTTGCAAGAGAGCTGCGCCTTCCTAAGGTCTTCTCGCTCAAACCTGGATCAAATGAAGCTTCTTTAGGCGAAGAATTTAATTTGTCGAAAAAACCGCTTGACCGCAGAAGAGATTCTGATCGGATCTGCAGATTAATGTTGATCAAGAGACTGCAAACAATTCGGGGTGAATTAATGGGTGCGGCAAAAGGAGCTGATGAAAGTAAAGCTACCCCCTGGAGGACATGGGGAGAAGTATTTAAAAACTTCACGACGTTCTGTAAGGAGATGAACCGCAATTTGCCAACGCTAAGGCAACACATTGCCAATTACAAGCGTGAATTTGCCCGTTTGCGCGTTCAAGGAATCGACGAGGCGGTATTAAAACAATGCGTTGCATCTAGAAAAATCCCTGCTGAAATTAATGAACCTCAACGCGGCGAAGTTGCAGGGCTGATCAGGCTGTATCAAACGATGGCTAAAAGCTGTGAAGAGATCTTCTTATACTCTCTGCCGCGGAAAATTCCGATGCACCATGCATGGAAGATCCTGATGCTGACCAACCACGGCCTGCCCGACCGCGCTTATGAGCACGGCCGCCTCAAACCCGCCGAAGCCGAGGTTGTAGAACCTTTGCAAACGCTGATCCCCGAGTTTTACCGCCGTTTTTCCAGCATGCTGCAAAGCATTCAGATCGACAACGGCAGAATTGTAGAATAGACCTCTTGCGTAACCCCATTCACCTGGCAAAATCGGAGATTTTTTCAGGCAAAGCGGGTTATGCAAGAGATCTAAATAAAAAAAACCCCTCAGAAACTGAGAGGTTTTTTTGGTCTTCAGATAAACTGAAACTTCAGGCTTAGCGAGTCTCGCTAGCTTCGATCGTCGCTTTATCAGAACGGTCTTCCGCTGTGCCGGCTTGGACATCGGTGATTGCAGCTTTGAGCACTTCGATCTTAGCTCCGTCGTACATCGCCAAGATCACTGTGTTGTCTTGGACTTTCACAACGGTCCCAATGATGCCCATAGCAGTGATCCGATCTCCTTTTTTCAAAGAAGTGCGAAGATTCTCCATCTGCTTGCGGCGTTTTTGCTCTGGACGCCAGAGGATGAAATAGAAAAACACGAGGGCAACTGCGATCATGATCAGAGTTTGCATCAGGTTGTTTTCCTTTCCAGCTGGGGCAGCTTCGCCATCAGCGAACACAGGCAGCGAACTCAGCAATGCTGCCGCGCCAAACAAAAATCCATAAACTTTTTTCATGGTTTCCTTCCTTAACTAAAAAAATGTTTAAACGATAGGTGGAATCCAGCTTGCCTCAAACACCCCCGGATTGCAAGCAAAAAAGGGTTTCGCAGAGAGCACAGAGGCGGTTTCAGCTCCGATTTAATAGAACAATATTTTCAATATGGACGGTATGGGGAAACTGATCGACTGGCTGAATCACGTCAAGCGTGTAGCCGGCATTTACAATTTCCTGGACATTAGCGACTTGGGTAAGAGGATTGCACGAGATGTAGAGGATCTGCTGCGGCCTTAGGCTTAAGATGTGGGCAATCGCCGCCGGATCAAGTCCTGGGCGGGGAGGGTCCACGATCACAAGGTCGGGAGGGATGAAGTCGGACAAGGCCATTTGTTCTGCGAGGACCTTGCCGACATCCCCGCAAATCAGGCGCATGTTTGCTATCCCGTTGACCTCTTGGTTGCTCTGGGCGTCGAAAAGAGCATGGGGGTTCAGCTCGATGGACGTCACAAGATCGGACTGCAGAGCCATGGCGAGTCCAAGGGTGGCCGTTCCTGCATACAGATCAAGGACGTGCCGTTTCTTTGTTGCAACAAGCTTTAAAGCCGTTGAATAAAGCTTTTCAGCCTGCAATGTGTTCGGCTGAAAAAAAGAGGTTGGGCTGATCTTGAATTGAAGTTCAGTTACGCGGCTGCCCGTATCGATGTTCAATTTTTCCGAAATATGATCAGGCCCGTGAAGGTGCATTTCAAAAAATTGGGTAGGAGAGCCTTTCTTGAGCTGCTGGATCCGCAAAAAAATGCTCAATCTCTCGTGCTGATCCGAAGGAACAGCCTTCTTGACCGCTTCAATAAATCCCTGCAGCTGGGGTTGCTTCAAGGCAAAGTCAGGGTTGCCCGATACGGTCAGCATCGCCATTTTATCCCCTGTCCTGATCCCCTCGCGCACAATCAATGTGCGCAGCGATCCGGTGTCGTTCATCCGGTAAGCGTCAAGCCCGCTCTGCTCCCACCATGCGCGCACGCTCCCCAGAACATCGATAAACCAAGGGTTGATCAGGTGGCATTCGGAAAGGTTGAGCACTTTCCCTTTAGATCCGGCGATCATGAGGCCGAGGAAGCGCTCGCCTGCCCGGTTCTGTGAAAAAGAGAACTCCATTTTGTTCCGGTAGCGCCAAGGGCTTTCACAGGCAATGATGGGACGCGCATTGTTACTAGCTGTGATGAGAGGAGCGAAGAGCTTTTCGACGAAGGTCTGTTTTTCCCTTAGCTGCGCAGCGTAGTCCAT